>NZ_LGCW01000059.1:0-96683 GCF_001279365.1 Streptomyces sp. NRRL F-5755
GTTCGCCTCGTCCACGGCGGCCGAGACCGAGGCGCTGACCCGGGCCGCGCACGCCATCCAGCAGCCGGTGACCACCGGACGGCAGCTCGCCGTCTCCAGCATCCGCGGAGGTGCGGGCAAGTCCACGGTCGCCGCCCTGCTCGCCCTCACCTACGCGCACTACCGCTCCGACCCGGTGCTGGCGGTGGAGGCCGACCCGGCGCTGGGCACGCTGCCGCACCGGCTGGGCGCGCGGGAGGTGCGCTGGTCGGGCACCGATCTGGCGCAGATCGTCGGCCCTGACATGCTGATCACCGACCTGACCGGCTATCTCCTGCCGTTCACGGGCGGCGGCTGGCTGCTGCCCGGCAGCCAGGGCGCGATCGGCACACGGCTGGATCTCGACACGTACCGCACCGTCATGACCTCCCTGCGCCGCCATTTCGCCACCACGGTCGTGGACTGCGAGACGCTGCCCGCCGAGGTGGCGCGCACCGCGCTGGTCACCACTCAGGCGCGCGTTCTGGTGACCCCGGCGACCGTGGAAGGCGTGCTGGCGACCAAGTCCGTACTGGAGTGGATGGGCGGTGTGCACCGCGGGCTGCTGCCGACGTGCGTCGTCGTGCTCAACCACACGTCACCCGACGGGGGCATCGACGTACGGAAAGCCGTCGAGCACCTGGGGACGGGGGGCGCGGCGGTGCTGCCGCTGCCGTACGACCGGCATCTGGCCGGCGGCGGTGCCGTACGTACGGAGCTGCTGGGCGAGCGGACGCGCGAGGCGGCGGCGCGGCTCGCCGCCGAGGTGATGGACCGCGCGGTGTCGCGCGGCGCGGGCCGGCAGCGCCAGGTCTGACGCCGCCGCGCGGGGCCCCGGTGACGGGGCCGGGCGGGGCGAAGTCGGGCCATAGCCGTCCGTCCTGTGACGCGACTGCTCACCTGGGGCGGGGCAGGGCCTAGACTCCCGTGCGTACAGATCGTCGAAGTCGTTGAACAAGAGCAGTCAGGGAGCGAGGGCGGACGTGCCGGACGCGACCGTACGCACCAGCATCGCCGCGGACTATTTCCAGGGCTATTCGGTCGTCGGCCTCATCGCCGTGATCGGTGTGCTCTTCGTGGCCGTGGCCTTCGGTGCCGGGCGGCTGCTGCGGCCCGTGGTGCCCACCCCGGAGAAACTGCTCACCTACGAATGCGGCGTGGACCCGGTGGGCGAGGGCTGGGCGCACACCCAGGTCCGCTACTACGTCTACGCCTTCCTGTACGTGATCTTCGCCGTCGACTCGATCTTCCTGTTCCCCTGGGCGACGGTCTTCGCCGCCCCCGGGTTCGGCGGCGTCACGCTGGTGGAGATGTTCATCTTCCTCGGCTTCCTCGCCGTCGGCCTGCTCTACGCATGGAAGAAGGGCGTCCTGGAATGGACGTGACGAACGCCAAGCCGACCGCGACGGCGGGTGCCGAGCTGCCCGTCGTGTCCGCCGGCGGCGCCGTGGAACGGCGCCGGCTGGGCCCGCTCGCCCGGCTGGCCCCCGAACCCATGAAGGTGGTCCTCAACTGGGGCCGCCGCTACAGCCTGTGGGTCTTCAACTTCGGGCTCGCCTGCTGCGCGATCGAGTTCATCGCCGCGTCGATGGCCCGGCACGACTTCATCCGGCTCGGCGTGATCCCGTTCGCGCCGGGGCCGCGGCAGGCCGACCTCATGATCGTCTCCGGCACGGTGACGGACAAGATGGCGCCCGCGGTCAAGCGGCTGTACGAGCAGATGCCGGAGCCGAAGTACGTCATCTCCTTCGGCGCCTGCTCGAACTGCGGGGGCCCCTACTGGGACTCGTACGCGGTCACCAAGGGCGTCGACCAGATCATCCCCGTCGACGTGTACGTACCGGGCTGCCCGCCCCGGCCCGAGGCGCTGCTCCAGGGCATCCTCAAGCTCCAGGAGAAGATCGCCCGCGAGTCGCTGGGGGAGCGGTACGGGAACGGGGACCAGCCGCCCGCGAACGGTGCTCAGCCGTCCGTGAACGGCGGCGGTGCCGCTCCGGCCGGGCCGTCGGCCGCCGCGCTGCGCAGCGGGCTGGTCGCGCCGCCGGAGCCCGGGGCGCCGGGGGCGCCAGGAGCCTCGGCTGAGGCCGATGCGGATGCCGGCAACGGTGACGGGAAGCCGAAGGGAGCGGGGGAGCAGTGAGCGACGAACAGTCCCCGGGCCCGCAGGGCGAGGAGCCGGCCGTCGGCTGGCTGCCCGGACCCGCCACCGAGCTGTTCGGCCCCGGCGCGACCGCCGAGGAGTCCTACGACCTGCTCACCGTCGACGTGCCCGCCGAAGCCTGGATCCCGGCGCTGACCGCCGCCCGCGACGATCTCGGATGCAGCTACTTCGACTGGCTGAGCGCCGTCGACGAGCCCGGTACGGGCTTCCGCGTCTGCGCCCACCTCGCCGACATCGCCCGGCCCAAAACCGTACGGCGCCTGGTACTGCGCACCACCGTCCCGCATGACGCGGCCGTACTGCCCACCGCCACCGGTGTGTACGCGGGCGCGGGCTGGCACGAGCGCGAGACGCACGAGATGTTCGGCGTCGACTTCACCGGCCACCCCTACCTGGAGCCCCTGCTGCTCCCGGAGAACTTCGAGGGCCACCCGCTGCGCAAGGACTTCGTGCTCGCGGCGCGGGTCGCCAAGGCGTGGCCCGGCGCGAAGGAGCCGGGCGAGTCCGAGCACGGCGGGCCCAAGCGCCGCCAGATGCTGCCGCCCGGCGTGCCCGACCCGAACGAGTGGGGCCCGCTGAAGGGCCAGCTGCCGCCTGCCCCGGCCCGACCGGCCCGCGGTGCGCGCGCGGCCGGCGGGGCCCGTGCGGCCGGTGGGGCCGCGGGGGAGCGGCCGGTCCGCCGTACGCGTACGGCGAGCGCCGGGTCGGCGAGCCAGCAGCCGAGCGCTGCGGATGCGGCGCAGACACCGGCAGCGGACGCGCCGGCCGCCGCCGAGCCGTCGGCCCCGGCCACCCGGCCGGAGCGCCCCGCCCGCCCGGAACGCCCCGCACGCCGAACGCGCAGCGCCAGCCAGGGGTCGGCCAGCCAGCAGGCGGCCGGTACGGCTGATACGGCCGGTACCGCCGATGCGGCTGGTACGACCGACGCGGCAGCTGTGGCCGGGCAGGAGCCCGGCCGGCCCGGCCAGGGACCGGCCGCTCAGGAAGCCGGTAAGGAACCGGCCGCCCGTAAGGCGCCCGCCACCCCGGCATCCTCCGACGCCCCGTGGCACCACGCCCGTCCCGCCTTCGAGGACGAGCCGAAGCCCGAGCCGAAGGCCGAGCCCGAGCCGAAGCCGGCGGATGAAACGACCCCGGCCCCGGCCCCGGCCGAAAAACCCCGAGCCGCCGAAGCCAACGACAACGGCGAGACCCCCGACAACGGCGAAACCCCCGGCACCGGCACCGGCAGCGCGACAGAAGAAGGCGGGACCAGACCATGAGCGACGCCCTCGACATCGCCCTGCGCCTGATCGCCGTCTTCGTCGCCTTCCTGGTCTTCCCGCTGGTCATCGGCCAGACCGAGCACAAGGTCATGGCCCATATGCAGGGCCGCCTCGGGCCCATGTACGCGGGCGGGTTCCACGGCTGGGCGCAGCTGGTCGCCGACGGTGTGAAGTTCGCGCAGAAGGAGGACGTCGTACCGGCGGGGGCCGACCGGCGCATCTTCCAGCTCGCGCCCGCCGTCGCCCTGCTGCCGTATCTGCTGGTCCTGATCGCCATCCCGATCGGCCCGGACAACGCGGTCGGGCAGTCGCTGGACGCGGGCGTCTTCTTCGTCCTCGCCGTCATGGGCGTGGGCGTGCTGGGCTCGCTGATGGCGGGCTGGGCCTCGGCCAACAAGTTCTCGCTGCTCGGCGGGTTGCGTACGGCAGCCCAGCTGCTGGCGTACGAGCTGCCGATGCTGCTCACCGCCGCCTCCGTCGCGATGGCCGCCGGCACCCTCTCGCTGCCCGGCATCCTCGACGCCTTCCACTGGTGGTGGGTGCCCTGGCAGATCGTCGGCGGCCTGGTCTTCTTCACAGCGGGGCTGGCGGAGCTCCAGCGGCCGCCGTTCGACATGCCGGTCGCCGACTCCGAGATCATCTTCGGCGCGTACACCGAGTACACCGGGCTGCGCTTCGCGCTGTTCCTGCTCGCCGAGTACGCCGGCATCGTCGTGCTGTGCGCCCTGACCTCCGTGCTCTTCCTCGGCGGCTGGCACGGGCCGTTCGGCGCCGACGGCCTCGGCTGGCTGTGGACGCTCCTGAAGACCGCGATCCTCGCCTTCGGCGTGATCTGGCTGCGTGTCAGCTACCCGCGGCTGCGTGAGGACCAGCTGCAGAAGCTGGCCTGGACGGTGCTGATCCCGCTGGCCCTCGCACAGATCGCCCTCACCGGCGTCGTCAAGGTGGTGATCTCGTAATGGCCCCGGAGACCCCGCAGAAGAAGTCCGGCTGGCCCGGCAGCGGCCTCGCCAAGGGCCTGGCCGTGACGCTGCGGACCATGACGAAGCGTTCGGTCACCGAGCAGTACCCGGACGTCCAGCCCGAACTGGCGCCCCGCACCCGCGGGGTGATCGGGCTGTTCGAGGAGAACTGCACGGTCTGCATGCTGTGCGCGCGCGAGTGCCCGGACTGGTGCATCTACATCGACTCCCACAAGGAGACGGTGCCGCCCGCCGCCCCCGGCGGCCGCGAACGCAGCCGCAACGTGCTGGACCGCTTCGCCATCGACTTCTCCCTGTGCATGTACTGCGGTATCTGCATCGAGGTATGTCCTTTCGACGCGCTGTTCTGGTCGCCGGAGTTCGAGTACGCCGAGACCGACATCCACAACCTCACCCATGAGCGGGACAAACTCCGTGAATGGATGTGGACGGTGCCGGAACCGCCCGCCCTCGACCCCGCGGCCGAGGAGCCCAAGGAGATCGGCGCCGCCCGCAAGGCCGCCGACAAACTCGCCGCCCAGGAAGCCGCCGAGCGGCAGGCGGCGCAGGAAGCAGCCCAGCAAGCAGCCCCGGACACCGCCCAGGAACAGGAGGGGGGAGCGTGACGCTCGCCGCCGCAAGCCACGGCTTCCTCTCCCCGACCGGGGTCGAGATCGCCTTCCTCCTCGTCGGCCTCGTCACCCTCGGCGCGGCCGTGGTCACCGTCACCACCCGGCAGCTGGTGCACGCCGCCCTGTGGCTGGTGGTCACCCTCGGCGGCATCGCCGTCGAGTACCTGCTGCTGACCGCCGAGTTCATCGCCTGGGTGCAGGTCCTGATCTACGTCGGGTCCGTCGTCGTCCTCCTCCTCTTCGGACTGATGCTCACCAAGGCGCCCATCGGCCGCTCCCCGGACGCCGACTCGGGCAACCGCTGGGCCGCGCTCACGGTGGCCGTCGCCTCCGCCGCCGCGCTGGTCTGGGTCGTCACGGACGCGTTCCGTACGACCTGGATCGACCTGGACGGCGCGGTGCAGGGCTCCACCGAAGCCTCCGGGCGCAGCCTGTTCCAGTACTGGGTGCTGCCGTTCGAAGCGCTCTCCGTCCTCCTCCTCGCCGCCCTCGTCGGCGCGATCGTGCTCTCCCGCCAGAACGGCGACCGCGGGCAGGCCGACGGCGGCAAGCAGCACGGCTCACGCGAACAGCCCGGCTCTCTCAAACAACCCGGTGCCCGCGCACGTCTCAGAGAGGACCAAGGCTGATGCACCTCGCCTATCCCGCCGTCCTCGCCGTCCTCCTGTTCTGCGTCGGCCTGTACGGCGTGCTCGCCCGGCGCAACGCGATCCTGGTCCTGATGTCCGTCGAGCTGATGCTCAACGCCGTCAACCTCAACCTCGTGGCGTTCGACGTCTGGCTGCGCGACACGCTGCACGCCGGCCAGGCGCTCACCCTCTTCACCATCGCCGTGGCCGCCGCCGAGATCGGCATCGGCCTGGCGATCGTCCTGCTCGTCTACCGCAACCGCGGCAGCTCGGACGTGGACCGCCTCCGCGACCTCGCCGAACGCCCGGACGGCACGGACCCGAACGATGACCTCACCGGCGGCGCGGACGCCGCCGGCCGGCCGCGGCCGGACCAGCAGGCGGAGGCCGCCGCGTGACGACCACGACCACCGCCGTACTCGTACCCCTCCTGCCCTTCCTCGGGGCCCTCGCGGGCCTCTTCCTCGGCCGCCGGGCGCCCGGTTTCGTGCGCCCGCTGGCCATACTGCCGACCGTCGCCGCGGCCGCCCTGGCCGTCGTCGTGGCCGTCGCCCAGGGCGGCGGCGCCGGTGCGGGCAAGGCCCCGGTGGACGCCGCGACCCGGCTCACACCGACCGGCTCCGTCCCCGTCGACCTGGCCCTGCACATCGACGGCTTCGCCGCCCTCGTCGCCGTGCTCGTGGCGGTCGTCGCCTGCTGCGTGCAGATCTACTCGACCGGCTACCTGCGCGACGACCCGCGCTACCCCTCCTACGCCGCCCTGGTCTCCCTCTTCACCGCCGCGATGCTGCTGGTCGTCTACTCCGGCGACCTGATGGTGCTGCTGGTGGGCTGGGAGATCATGGGCATCTGCTCGTACTTCCTGGTCGGCCACTACTGGGAGACCGAAGCCGCGCGCTCCGCCTCCCTCAAGGCGTTCCTCGTCACCAAGCTCGGCGACGTCCCCTTCCTCTTCGGCATCTTCGCGCTCGCCGCCGACGCGGGGACCTTCCGCATCACCGGCATCCTCAAGACCGTGGCCGTCGGCGGACTGGACCACCCCACCCTCATCGCGCTGCTGCTCCTGGCCGGTGTCGCGGGCAAGTCGGCGCAGTTCCCGCTGCACACCTGGCTGCCCGACGCGATGGCCGGCCCGACCCCGGTCTCGGCCCTCATCCACGCGGCCACCATGGTCGCCGCCGGCGTCTACTTCGTCGCCCGTCTCCTTCCCGTCTTCGCGGCCTCCGCCGCCGCGATGGTCGTGCTCGCCGTCATGGCCGCGGTGACCATGGTCGGCTCCGGACTCGCCGCCCTGGCGCAGGACGACATCAAGCGGGTACTGGCCTATTCGACGGTCGGCCAGCTCGGCTACATGACCGGCGCGCTGGCCGTCGGCGACCGCGGCGCCGCCGTCTTCCACCTCCTGTCGCACGGCGCCTTCAAGGCCCTGCTCTTCCTCGCCGCCGGTGTGGTCATCCACGCCGCCGGCACCAACTCGCTGGCCGCCATGTCGCGGATGCGCGGCCTGTCCCGGCGCATCCCCGACGCCTACTGGACGATGACGGTCGCGCTGCTCGCCCTGGCCGCCATCCCTCCGTTCGCCGGCTTCTTCTCCAAGGAAGCCGTCCTCGGTGCCGCCGAACACGCCGCCTCCGGCCACGCGACGGCCTCCGGCACGCTCGCCGCCGTCCCCACGGCGGCCGGCTGGACCGTCCTGCTCGCCGGACTCGTCACCGCCTTCCTCACCGCCGCCTACGCGACCCGGCTGTGGCTGCTGGCCTTCCACGGCAAGGGCCCGGAAACCGCCCCCGACCACGGCAAGCAGCCGCTCGTGATGAACACCGTCCTGTGGGTGCTGTTCGTCCCCACCCTGGCCCTCGGCCTGGCCACCCCCGTTCTGCCCGACTGGTTCGACGGCCGCTCGCTGACCCCGACCCTGACCACCTCCGTCCTGGGCACCGGCGTCGCCCTCGTCGGCGCCCTGGTCACCTACGGAGCCTGGCGGCACACCACCGCCCTCGCGGCCCGCGTCCCGCTCGGCGCGGTCGCGGTGGCCCCGGACGCCGCCCCCGCGGACTCCGAGGAGAGCGCCATCGCCACCCACGCCGCCGCCTACGGCGACAACGCCGGCGCCCCGGACCCCGCCGACCCCGGCCGGCTCCTGCTGGGCCCGCTGCACCGCCCCGCCGCCGTCGGCTTCCGCCTCGACGCCGTCTACACCGCGCTGTTCGTACGGCCGGTGCGGGCCGGCGCCCGGCTCGTGCGCTTCCTCGACCGCGAGGTCGTCGATACGTATGTGCACGGCGCGGGCACCGCCTCCCGCTGGCTGGGCACCGCCGTCCGCCGTGCCCAGACCGGCAATGTGCAGACCTATCTGGGCGCGCTGCTCGCGGGCTCGCTCGTCCTGGCCGTCGCCGTCGTCCTCGTCGCTACGGGCACGGGAGCCTGACCGTGAATCACACCGCTATGCAGCTTCTCCTCGCGGCCGTCGTCGTCCTGCCCCTGCTGGGCGCGGTTGCCGCTCTGCTCCCGGCCCCGCCCGGCCTCAAGGGCCGCGACCCCGACCAGGCGGTACTGCGCCACGGTGTGACCGTCACCGGCGCCGTGCTGGCCGCGGCCGTCGCCCTGGCCATCGGCTTCGACCACGACCACCCGGCCCGGATGCAGGCCACCACCGACATCAGCTGGATCCAGGCGCTCGGCATCCGCATCCACCTCGGCATCGACGGCATCTCGCTCCCCCTTCTCGTGATGACCGCGCTGCTGACCTTCCTCTGCGCGCTCTACAGCTACTTCCACCTGCCCGCGGGCCCGTCCCCCAAGGCATTCGTGGCCCTGCTCCTGGTCCTGGAGGCCGGCACCCTCGCCACCTTCGCCGTCCTGGACCTCGTGCTGTTCTTCCTCGCCTTCGAGATGGTCCTCATCCCGATGTACTTCCTCATCGCCCGGTGGGGCGGTGCGCAACGGCAGTACGCGGCGTGGAAGTTCATCCTCTACACCCTCCTCGGCTCGGTCGTGATGCTGCTGGGCCTGCTGCTCATCGGCCTGAAGTCCGGCACGTTCGACATGGTGGCACTGGCCACTGACAACGGGCCGAAATCCCAGCTCAGCCACACCGTCCAGCTGCTGGCGGTGCTCGCGATCGGCATCGGACTGGCCGTCAAGGCGCCGATGTGGCCGCTGCACAGCTGGCTGCCCGACGCGCACACCGCCGCCCCCACCGTCGGCTCGGTGCTGCTGGCGGGCGTCCTGCTGAAGATGGGCACGTACGGTTTCGTGCGCATCGCGCTGCCCATCGCGCCCGACGGCATGCACACCTTCGCCCCGTACCTCGCCGCGTTCGCCGCCGTCGGCATCGTCTACGGCTCGCTGGCCTGCCTGGCGCTCGCCCGGCGCGGCGCCAAGGGCGACCTCAAGCGCCTGATCGCGTACAGCTCGGTCGGCCACATGGGCTTCGTCCTGCTCGGCATCGCGACCATGACACCGACCGGCCTGAACGGCGCGCTGTTCGCCAACATCGCGCACGGCCTGATCACCGGCCTCCTGTTCTTCCTGGTCGGCGCCCTCAAGGACCGGTACGGAACCACCGACCTGGACCGGCTCGCCGGCCGTACCGGCGCTGCCCTGTACGGACGCGCCCCGCGCTTCGGCGGCCTGCTGGCCTTCGGCGCCATCGCCTCCCTCGGCCTGCCCGGACTCGCCGGGTTCTGGGGCGAGATGCTGGCCATGTTCGGCGCGTTCCGGCCCGCCGAGGGCCTCAGCCGCCCCGCGTTCCTCACGTTCATGGCGCTGGCCGGCCTCGGCACGCTGCTCACCGCCGCGTACCTGCTGATCGTCGTACGCCGGGTCTGCATGGGGAGCAAGGAGACCGCCGAGTGCGACGGAACCGAAGCCGCCGGGGCCACGGGCTCCGAGGAACCCGGTGCCTTCGCGACGGCCGGTTCCGAGGAGCCCGGCGCCACCCGTACCGCCCCCGTCATCCCCGACCTGGCCCGCTACGAATACGCGGCCTGGTCACCCCTCGCCGCCCTCACCGTCCTCGCCGGCCTGTGGCCCGCGGCCCTCCTCGGCCTCACCGACCCGGCCGTACAGCAGCTCCTCGGAGGCGGTAAGTGATGAGTTCCGTGACCTCCCTGGTCCAGTCCGTCGACTGGCTCGCCGTCGCACCGCCCACGATCACCGCCGTCGTCGCCCTGGCCGTCCTGGTCGCCGACCTCTTCGTCCCCGGGCACCGCAAGCCGGTCCTCGGCTGGTGCGCGACCGGCGGCCTCGCCCTGGCCGCGCTCTCGCTCATCCCCCTGGTGGCGGGGGACCGCCGCACCTTCTGCCTGACCACGGACCCCGGCGTCTGCAGCTACGCGGCCGACCACTTCGCCGTCGTCATCCAGTTCCTGGTCCTGGCCGGCGCGCTGCTCACCGCCCTGCTGTCGGTCACCGCCATCGAGGACCACCGTCTGCCCGCGGGCGAGTTCTGGTTCCTGCTGCTGTCCTCGGCGGCGGGCGCGGCCCTGCTGCCCGCCTCCCGGGACCTGGCGACCCTCGTCATCGCCCTCGAAGTGGCCTCGCTGCCCGCCTTCGCCCTCGTAGGGCTCAAGCGCGGGAACCGCCTCTCCTCGGAGGCGGCCCTGAAATTCTTCCTGTCCTCGGTAGCGGCCACCGCGGTCATGCTCCTGGGCGTCAGCTTCGTCTACGCGGCGACCGGCAGCCTGCACCTGAGCCGCGTCGCCGGTGCCCTCACCCGCCTGCCCGACCCCCAGCTGGCCACCCTGGCCTCGGCGGGCGTCGCCCTCACCCTCGTCGGCTTCGCCTTCAAGACCGCCGCCGTGCCGTTCCACTTCTGGGTGCCCGACACCTACGTGGGCGCACCGCTGCCGGTCGCCGCGTACCTCTCCGTGGTCGGCAAGGCCGTCGGCTTCTCCGGTCTCATCCTGGTCGCGGTCCAGGGCTTCCCCTCGTACGCGAACGTCTGGGGCCCGGCCGTCGCCGTACTGGCCGCCCTGACCATGACCGTCGGCAACGTCGCCGCGCTGCGCCAGGCCCCGGACCGCGCGCACAGCGCCGTACGCCTGCTCGCCTGGTCCTCGGTGGGCCAGGCCGGCTACCTCCTGGTGCCGATCGCCGCCGCCGGGTACGCCGACGACGCCGCGCACGCCATCGGGTCCACCGTCGCGTACGCCCTGATGTACGCGGCCGTGAACCTCGGCGCCTTCGGGGTCGCCGCCCTCGTGGCCCGTACGAGCCCCGCCAACCGCATCAGCGACTACCGCGGCCTCTACGCGCGCCGCCCGCTGGCCGCGCTCGCCCTCGGCTTCTTCCTGCTCTGCCTGGCGGGTCTGCCGCCCGGCATCATCGGCCTGTTCGCCAAGGTCACGGTCTTCTCGGCGGCGGTGGACGCGGGCCTGGCGTGGCTCGCCGTCGTCATGGCCGTCAATGTGGTGATCGCGCTCTACTACTACCTCCAGTGGACGGCGGTGCTCTTCCGTACGGCGGAGGAGCCGGCCGAGGGCGTGGCCGGAGCCGGGGCTGCGGCCGTGGCCGGGACGCGGCCCGTCCCGCTCACCGCCGCCATCGCCCTGGCCGCCGTACTGGGCATCGTCCTGTCCGGCGCGCCGCAGCTGGTCCTCCGCTTCGCCTCCGGCGCGCTCCTCTGATCTGAGCGCGTCGCGCGAGCGCTTTCCCGCGGCGGCCTGACCGCCCCGCACCGGCCTGGCCGGAAATCGCCAGCGCCCCGCCCCTCCCTGGCCGGAATCCGCCCGGCCGCCACCCGTGCCGGAGCCCCCGAGCGGTGCACCCGCTCGGGGGCTCACTCGTACGGCCGTACGCCGCCTTCCCGTGCGCAAGGGAACCAGCACCCTCCATCTGGCGTTGACCAGACAGAAAGGGTCCACTGAAAAGTGGAGGAAACGTCAGCAAAGGGTTCCCCTGCCGTACCACCTGGAGGGCGTACCGTGCACCGCAGGCACAACGGGCTCAGGACCGCCGTACTCCTCGGGGGACTGTCCGCGCTCATCATCGTCATCGGCGGCTTTTTCGGCCGTACGGGCCTGATCGTCGCGGTCCTGGTGGCCCTCGGAACCAACGCCTACGCGTACTGGAACAGCGACAAGCTCGCCCTGCGGGCCATGCGCGCCCGCCCGGTGAGCGAATTCGAGGCCCCGCAGCTCTACCGGATGGTCCGCGAGCTGTCCACGGCGGCGCGCCAGCCCATGCCCCGCCTGTACATCTCGCCGACCCAGGCCCCCAACGCCTTCGCCACCGGCCGCAACCCGCGCAACGCCGCCGTCTGCTGCACGGAAGGCATCCTGCGCCTCCTGGACGAACGCGAACTGCGCGGCGTCATCGGCCACGAGCTCAGCCACGTCTACAACCGCGACATCCTCATCTCCTCCGTGGCCGGGGCGCTGGCCTCGGTCGTGATGTTCCTGGTCAACTTCGCCTGGCTGATCCCGATAGGCCGCTCCGACGACGAGGAGGGCCCCGGCATCCTGGGCATGCTGCTGATCATGATCCTCGGCCCGGTGGCGGCCTCCCTGATCCAGCTGGCCGTCAGCCGCTCCCGCGAGTACCAGGCCGACGCCTCCGGCGCCCAGCTCACCGGCGACCCGCTCGCCCTCGCCTCCGCGCTGCGCAAGCTGGAGGCGGGCACCCAGCAGCTCCCGCTGCCGGCCGAACCCCGGCTGGAGACGGCGAGCCACATGATGATCGCCAACCCGTTCCGGCCCGGCGACGGCCTGACCAAGCTGTTCTCGACCCACCCGCCGATGCGCGAGCGCATCACCCGCCTGGAACAGATGGCGGGCCGCCACTCCTGAGGCCCGGTTCCGCGGCACCCGCGCAGCCCTGCAACGATTCACGCCGCCCCTGCGTCTACCTGGAGGTAAGACTCGACCACCGCACCGCTCGGGTGCATGGAAGGCTGCCGCACATGAAGCTCATCCTCAACGTCATCTGGCTGATCCTCAGCGGCTTGTGGATGGCCATCGGCTATGTGTTCGCGGGCATCATCTGCTGCATCCTGATCATCACGATCCCGTTCGGGATCGCCTCGTTCCGGATAGCCGGCTATGCGCTGTGGCCCTTCGGCCGTACGACAGTGGAGCGCCGCGACGCGGGCGCCGGGTCGGTCGTCGGCAACGTCATCTGGGTCATCTTCGCGGGCTGGTGGCTGGCGCTCGGCCATATCGTCACCGGGCTCCTGCTGTGCGTGACGATCATCGGCATCCCGTTCGGCATCGCCAACTTCAAGATGGTGCCGATCTCGCTGCTGCCGCTCGGCCGCGAGATCGTCCCCACGGACCAGCCGTTCGCGGCCCGCTGAGCACGAAGGGCGGGTGCCCCGCACCTGCCCTTGAGCCATCCGCACCCGCCCTTGAGCCATCGGGGCGCGATACGTGTCCGTGGTGCGAAGCGGTTGCCGCGTCCGGTGTCTGCCTTATCGTTTCTTATAGATCGTCGGCCGGGCACGCGTACATTCGGCTCCGCGTGTGTACCTACGGGGACTGACGCCCCACCCGAACCGTCCGAACAGGAGTCAGCCGCTCGTGTCCTCACCCGACCCCGCCGACGCCTCTTCGCCCCCTGTGCGCGTGCTGCTGGTGGAGGACGACGACCTGATGCGACGGTCCTTCGCCGTCGCCCTGGAGCGCTACGGCTACGAGGTGAAGGCTGCGGCCGACGGTCTCACGGGCCTTGAGCTCTTCCGCGACGAGAGCTTCGACCTGCTGATCCTGGACGTGATGCTGCCCGGTCTGGACGGGATCGGCCTGTGCCGCCGGATCCGGGAGACCAGCTTGGTGCCGGTGCTGATGATGTCCGCGCGCGGGGACGGACTCGATGTCGTCGCCGGTCTGGAGGCCGGGGCGGACGACTACGTGGTCAAGCCCGTGGACACCTACGTGCTGGTGGCGCGCATCCGCTCGCTGCTGCGGCGGGCGTCCTACGCGCCCGCCCCGGAACCCGGGCGGGCCGCGGGCGAGGAACCGGCGCCCTCCGAGGGGGACGTGCTGGTCTTCGACGACCTGACGATCGACACCGGCGGCATGGAGGTGTCCGTCTCCGGGAGCCCGGTGGCGCTGACCCCGACCGAACTGAAGCTGCTGCTGGAGTTCGCCGCCCACCCGGGCGTCGTGCTGGAGCGGCACACGCTGCTGCGCAATGTCTGGGAGTACGGCTGGGACGGTGACAGCCGGGTGGTGGACCTATGTGTGCAGCGGCTGCGCCGGAAAGTGGGCCGGGACCGGATCGAGACGGTCCGCGGCTTCGGCTACAAGCTCAGGCGCTGAGACCGGTGCGTGTGTTCCGCCGGCTGCGGCCCGACTTCTCGTCCTTGCGCTGGAAGATCGCCGCGCTGGCCGCAGCCGCGGCGTTCCTGGTCGTGGCCACGGTGGGCGTGCTGGTGCACCTGTGGACCGCGCAGGACATCCGCTCCCGGGCCGAAGCGCAGGCGCACAACGCCCTGGTCTCGGCCATGAGCGTCTACCGGAGTACCGGAACGATGGTCGAGGGTGCCCAGCTCGATCCGGCCGAGCTGCCCGCGGCCCTGCGCCACCCCGCTGACGGCGAGCGGCACACGGCCTACGACATCCCGGTCTACTGGGCCGCCCAACGGACCGGCGGCCCGGGCAGCCCGGTGCTGGCCGTCGACTACCAAATGGGCACGGAACTGCACAATCTGCGCCAACTCGATGTGACCATGGTGGTGGCCTCGCTGATCGCGCTCGCGGCGGCCGTGCCGCTGGTGGTCTACGGGGCCGGGCTGCTCGCCCGCAGGCTGCGGCAGGTCTCCGAGACCGCGGGCCGGATCTCGGCCGGGGACCTGGACGCCCGCACCGGCTCCACCAAGGGCCGCGACGAAGTGGCCGAGATCGCCGCCACCGTCGACCGGATGGCCGACAGCCTCGGCCAGTTGCTGCGCGCCGAGCGGCAGTTCACCGCGGACGTGGCCCATGAGCTGCGTACCCCCGTCGGCGGTCTGCTGGCCACCGTCGATCTGCTGCCGGCCGGTGAGACGGAGGACCTGCTGCGGGGCCGGGTGCGGGATCTGCGCGGCCTGGTCGAGGACCTGCTGGAGATCTCCCGGCTGGACGCCGGGGCCGAGCGGCCGGTCCGCGCCCGGGTGCCGCTCGGCGCCGTCGTCTGCGAGGCCGTGGCGCGCACCGGTCTGCGTACCGAAGTCACCGTCCCCGAGGCGGCAGCCGACCGGACCGTGGAGACCGACCCGCGCCGCCTGGAGCGGATCGTCGGCAACCTCGTCGTCAACGCGCACCGCCACGGAGAGCCCCCGGTGGAGATCACCGTCGAGGACCGTACGGTCGTCGTGCGCGACCACGGCTCCGGCTTCCCGGCGGACCTGCTGCGCAACGGTCCCCGCCGGTTCCAGACGGGTGCGGCGGAGCGCGGTACGGGCCACGGCCTGGGCCTGACCATCGCCATGGGCCAGGCCCGGCTCCTCGGCGCCGGGCTGGACCTGGAAAACGCCCCGGACGGCGGCGCCGTCGCCATCCTTCGCCTGCCGTCCCCGCCATCCGGCTCGGATGGAACCGCCCCCTCGGAATGACGGCCGGCCACAGGCCTGCTGCTACAGATTTGCTGCCACAGACCTGCTGCTACAGAACTGCTACGAGACGGCGGGGACGTCGGTACGCGGCGGCTCAGGCCCCGATACGTTCCCTCGGCATCCTTCGAAGCGTGCCATTCCGCACCTGAAATGGAACCCCTGTCACCGGCCGGTCACCTCTGCGCGTGACCGAAGAGGGCCACACGAATCCCGAGGAGAGAACCGTGAACACGTCTGACAACGCAGCCCCTGTTCAGCCGAACCGCAGCGGCGTCGCCTCCCGCGTGCAGACCGGCACGTTCATAGGCGTGTGGAGCGTCGGCGCACTCGCCGTCATCACGTCCGTGCTGCTGTTCATCGGTGCCCTCAGCATGGACAGGGCGGCGGGTGCGAACTGGCAGCCCGCCGGCCTGCTCGGCCTGATCGCGATGTGCTTCGGCGGGACGCTCCTGGCCGTCGGAACGCTGGCCCGGAGCATCGTAAAGAAGTCGGAGCGCCCGTAAGAGCGCGTGAATGAGCCGATCGCTCAGCGGTCGGGGGAAGTGGGAGACGTACTCCGAAGGGCCAGGGCCTCTCGGTAGCACCTGCGCTGTCCATGCACAGGTGAACCGAGAGGTCCTGTCGGATTTTGTGTACGTCTCCGCTCCCGCCGCTGTTGTCCGCAGCCACCGGGCGCCCACCCCTACAGAACTGCTACGAAGCGGCGCGGTCGCCGATACACAGCAGCTCAGGCCCGGATACGTTCCCCGGACACCCTTCGGAGTGCACCGTTCCGCACCCGAAGAGGAGTCCCCATGTCCGCCGTCCCCTCCCCTCTGCGCGCGCAGCACGCGGCGCCCGGGGTCGCAGCCGCCACCTCCGACCTGACGAAGGTCTACGGCAGCGGTGACACCCGTGTCGTAGCCCTGGACTCGGTCAGCATCGAGTTCCGCGAGGGCGAGTTCACCGCGATCATGGGGCCTTCCGGCTGCGGCAAGTCCACCCTGATGCACTGTGCCGCCGGACTCGACTCGCCCACCTCCGGCTCCGTGCGCGTCGGCACCACCGAACTGAGCAGGCTGGGCGACCGGCAGCTCACTGCGCTGCGCCGGGACCGGATCGGCTTCATCTTCCAGGCGTTCAACCTGCTGCCGACGCTGACCGCGCTGGAGAACATCACACTGCCGCTGACCATCGCCGGACGCCGCCCCGACCAGCAGTGGCTGGACCGCGTGGTCGCCATGGTCGGCCTCTCCCAGCGCCTGGGCCACCGGCCCACGCAGCTGTCCGGCGGGCAGCAGCAGCGCGTCGCGGTCGCCCGCGCCCTGGCCGCGCAGCCCGCGATCATCTTCGGCGACGAGCCCACCGGCAACCTCGACTCCCGCGCCGGGGCCGAGGTCCTCGGCTTCCTGCGCGACTCGGTGCGCGAGCTGGGCCAGACCGTGGTGATGGTCACCCACGACCCGGTCGCCGCCGGCTACGCCGACCGCGTGGTCTTCCTCTCCGACGGCCGCCTGGTCGACGAGATGACCGTCCCCACCCCGGACCGGGTCCTGGACCTGATGAAGAGCCTCGACACCCGCGCCCGCACCCGCTGAGCCGCCCTCGCCCCCAGGACCGACCCCGGCCCACCGCTCGCATCCACCGAGCCCCTCAGGAAGCCTCCCATGCTGAAAACAGCCCTGCGCAACCTCCTGGCGCACAAGGCCCGTCAGATCATGACCCTCCTTGCCGTCTGCCTGGGTGTCGCGTTCGTCAGCGGCACCCTGGTCTTCGCGGACTCCACCGCCGAGGCGCAACGCGCCGCCGCATCGAAGAGCTTCGCCGACATCGCGGTCACCGTGACCGCGAAGGAACCCCCGCCGGGGGCCGCCGCGAACCAGCGCAACAGCGCGCTCGACGACGCGCTCGTACGGAAGCTGGCCGACGTGCCCGGTGTCGCCTCCGTGCGGCCGGAGGCCGACGGCTCGGCCGCCCTGAACGCGGCGGACGGCACCCCGCTGCGGGTCAAGCCGGGGGCGAACCAGGCCGCCGGCTACGTACCGGGCAAGGACGGCAAGGACAGCCGCTACCCGCTGGCCGAGGGCCGCGCCCCGGCGGACAGCGGTGAACTCGCCGTGGACAGCGGCACCGCCGCTGCCGGCCACTTCCGCATCGGCGACACGGTCACGCTGGCCACCAAAGGACCCGTCATGACCAAGCGGCTCGTCGGCATCGTCACCACCGAGGACACCCGGGTGACCGCCGGCGGCACCCTCGCCGTGTTCGACAAGGCGACCGCCCAGAAGCTGTTCGCGTCCCCGGGCCACTACACCGGGATCGACCTGTCCGCCGCCCCCGGCACCGACCAGTCCGAACTCTCCCGCCGGGTCACCGCCATGCTGCCGGCCGACCGGGCCGTGGCCACCACCGGCGCGGGCCAGGCCGACCAGCAGGCCATCTTCGTCAACACCGTGACCCGGGGTTACGAGAAGATGCCGCTGGTCTTTGCCGGGGTCTCGCTGTTCATCGGCTCCTTCCTGATCATCAACACCTTCACCATGCTCGTGTCGCGGCGCACCCGTGAGATCGCGCTGCTGCGGGCGATCGGCGCATCGCGCCGCCAGGTGTCCCGCTCCGTGCTCCTGGAGGCCCTGATGGTCGGCCTCGTCGCGTCGGCGGCCGGCTTCCTGCTCGGCCTCGGCATCGCCTCGGTGCTGCCCAGCATCCTGAGCACCGACGGGAACACGCTGCCCCAAGGCCCGCTGGTGATCGGCCCGCGCCCGGTCATGGCAGCGCTCGGCGTGGGCGTGGGCGTCACCGTGCTGGCCGCATGGCTGCCGTCCCGCAGGGCGGCGAAGGTCGCGCCCGTCGAGGCGATGCGTACGACCGAACAACCGCCCTCCGCCAAGCGGTCCCGGATCCGCGGCGGGGTGGGTCTCGCTCTCCTCGTCGTCGGCGCCGGCGTGCTGGTGTCGCTCTCGGGGGCGAAGGACGCCTCGGAGAAGAACCTGCAGAACGCGATGTTCGGCTGCGCCCTCCTCATCGCCGCCCTGATCGTCCTCGCGCCGCTCCTCGCCTCCCCGGTGATCCGGCTGACCGGACGGCTGACCGGCCGCTTCGGGCTCACCGGCCATCTCGCCCAGCGCAACGCGCTCCGCGACCCGAGGCGCACCGCCGCCACCGCCGCCACCCTGCTGATCAGCACCGCACTGGTCGCGGGCCTCGCCGTCATCGGCAACTCCACCAGTCAGGCACTCGACCGCCAGGCCGCGGCCGGCCTCGGCGCCGACTATGTGATCAGCTCCCGCAGCGTCACGAACAGCGTCGACCCGGCTGCCGTACAGCGGGTGGCCGACACCCCCGGGGTGCGGGCCGCGAGCGCCGTCACGGATTCCACCCTGACCACCGGCAGCAGCGGTGCCCAGCCGATCTCCGGTGTCGACCCCCACGCCGTGAACGACCTCATGAAGCTCGACTTCGTCAGCGGCTCCGCCAAGGATCTCGGGCCGGGCCGGATCGCCGTCTCCAGCACCTTCGCCAAAAAGAACGGCGTGACCACGGGCGGCCGGCTCAATGCCCACATCGGCCGGAAGCCGGAGTTCACGAAGTACACGGTCGTGGGCGTCTACAAGGACAACCCCGTCGCCCACGACGCGCTCGGCAGCCGTACCGAGGTGGCGCATAACAGCTACACACCCGGCTCCGTCCAGCGCGTCCTCGTCCGCACCGAAGACGGCGCGGTCTCGAAGACCACCGAGAACCGGCTGCGCACCGCCGTGGGCAACAGCCCGCTGCTGAAGGTGCAGGACCGGGAGCAGTTCGTCCAGGAGGCCGCCGGCACCATGGGCCAACTGCTGACCCTGATGTACGGGATGCTCGTCATCGGCATCGTCATCGCCGCGCTCGGCATCATGAACACCCTGGCCATGTCGGTCGCCGAACGCACCCGGGAGATCGGCGTCCTGCGGGCCGTCGGCATGGACCGCTCCGGCATCCGGCGGATGATCCGTCTGGAGGCGGTGACCGTCGCCGCGTTCGGCACGCTCATCGGCCTGACGGGCGGCCTGTTCGGCGCCTGGGCGGTCGGCTCGCTGGCCAGCGGCGCGATGCCGCAGTACTCCCTGGCCCTGCCCTGGGGGACGCTGCTCCTGGTGTGTCTGCTCTCCCTCGTGATCGGCGCGCTGGCCGCCGCCGTCCCGGCCCGCCGGGCCGCCGCCCTGAGCCCGCTGGAGGCCGTGGCGGAGGCGTAACGCACCGCCTCTCACCAGCAATGCGCGCCACTGAGAAGGGCGGGCGCCTGCCGCCCGCCCTTCCCGGCGCTCCGTTTTCTCACCGCCGTACGAGCCCCCGGGGCGCCACGTACCGCTTGAACCCGAGCGGCGTGACCCCCGGGACGCTCTCGATGAACCGCATCACCGCACCGCCCTCCTGGAGCGACGTCTCGACCACACGCTGGTGCGCGGCCTCGTCCGTCCACTCGCTGTAGTTGAAGACCCGGGTGCCGTCCTCGCTGATGTGGAAGTTCGAGGAGATCCCGCCGGACGGCGTCCGGGAGCGGTCGGCGGCGCCCGGCTGGAGGCCGTTCATCATGTCCACCAGGCCGTCGACCAGCTGCCGGGCGGCCTCGTGCCCCGTCGTCCGGAAGCGGACGGTCACGATGCACCCCGGCTCCGGCGGCTCGCCCTGGGGCAGCAGGCTGCGGTAGTAGCGGTAGCGCCGCGCCCCGCCCTCCTCGACGGCCCGCAGGGGCGCGGCGGCGGCCCCCTCCTCCCACTGCCCGAGGCCGAGCACCGTACGGCCGTCCGTCCCGGCCAGGAAGACCTGCGACACCAGCCCGTCCGGCAGCGGCGCCGCCCCCAGAGCCCGTGCGGCCCCCTCGATCATGGCCTGCTGCCGCGCGGTGTCCGCCGCGTCCCACTCACTGATCAGTACGGGCCCGACACCGGGGCGCCGGATCTCGGGCAGCACGTCCACCAGGAAGCGCGCCGGGTCCTGGAAACCGCCCGTGACCGTGGTCCGGACGTGCGTGGCCTGCTGGTTTTCCGTTTCGGAAGTCATACGGACACTCTCCGACCTCAACCAAACTTGAGGTCAAGGCCCGAACCGTGCGACTTCCCGGCCCCGGTTCCGGCCGCGCCCGAACACGCCGGCGGGGCGGCACGCACCCGCGCACCCCCCCGCCGGTCGGCCCCGGGCCGCGGCCCGGGGAAACCACCGCTACCGGTAGTTCACGAACTGGATCGCGAAGTCCAGGTCCTTGCCCTTGAGCAGCTGCTGCACTGCCTGGAGGTCGTCCCGGCTCTTCGAGCTGACCCGCAGCTCGTCGCCCTGCACCTGCGCCTTGACGCCCTTCGGGCCCTCGTCGCGGATGATCTTGGCGACCTTCTTCGCGTTCTCCTGCGAGATGCCCTCCTGGATGGAGGCGAAGATCTTGTACTCCTTGCCGGACGCCTGCGGCTCGCCCGCGTCCAGCGCCTTCAGCGAGATCCCGCGCTTGATCAGCTTGGACTGGAAGATGTCGAGGACAGCCTTCACCCGCTCCTCGGCGTTGGCCCGCATCTCGATCTTCTCGCCCGACCACTCGATCGACGCGCCCACGCCCTTGAAGTCGTAGCGCTGCGAGATCTCCTTGGCGGCCTGGTTGAGGGCGTTGTCGACCTCCTGCCGCTCGACCTTCGAGACGATGTCGAAACTGGAGTCGGCCATCTTGAGTTGGCTCCTCGTACGTAGATCCGTCAGGGGTGCGGCCCGGTCCGGACCGCTGTGCAAGCCTAGTCACCCCGCGCATGATCGATCCGGCAAGAACCGGGTGGCGGACCACCCCCGGCCATCGGGTATGGTTTACGTCGTTGCCACGGAGCGACGCCCGACAGGCGGATCTCCCGGCAGCAGACCCAGGCGGTGTGCCCGAGCGGCCAAAGGGAGCAGACTGTAAATCTGCCGGCTCAGCCTTCCCAGGTTCGAATCCTGGCGCCGCCACAGGTGAGAAGAGGCCCCGGTCCGTGAATGCGGACCGGGGCCTCTTTTTCGTACTGGCACCCGTGTCGCGCAGCTCACACCTACCCGGTCGGCCGTCCGCCGTACGCGTCGGGGAACGGCGCCGGGATGACGGAAAGCCCCCGCGTCCCGGAGGAGCGGGGGGCTTTGGCGGGCTTCGGTCAGCCGGCCGCCGCGCGGACCGCGTCCTCGACCGGGGTGTCGCCGCTGATCAGCTCCAGCGTGCGGCCGATCGTGCCCGGTTCGTCCAGGAGGGCGGCGAGTACGGCCGCGACGTCGTCGCGGGGGATCTCGCTGCGGCCGGTCGACTCGGCCAGGCTGACCAGGCCGGTGCCCGGGTCGTCCGTCAGGCGGCCGGGGCGCAGGATCGTCCAGTCCAGGCCGGACCGGGCGCGTACGTCGGCGTCCGCGGCGCCCTTGGCGCGCAGGTACGCGGCGAAGACCGGGTCGGTGCCCTCGGGCGGCTCCTTGTCGGCGCCCATCGACGAGACGACGAGGAAGCGCCGTACGCCGGCCGCCTCCGCCGCGTCCGCGAACAGGGTGGCGGCGGCGCGGTCCACCGTCTCCTTGCGGTCGATTCCGCTGCCGGGGCCGGCGCCCGCCGCGAAGACCGCCGCGTCCGCCCCTTCGAGGTGCCGGGCGACATCGGAGACCGTGGCCGTCTCCAGGTCGCAGACGACCGGTTCGGCGCCGGCGGACAGCAAGTCCCCGGCCTGTTCGGGCCGCCGGATGATGCCCGCGACCTCGTCCCCGCGCGCGTGGAGCAGCCGTTCCAGCCGCAGCGCGATCTGACCATGTCCACCTGCGATGACAATGCGCATGATCCCGACCGTACGCCTGTCACTCCGTCAGGGCGCGATACCGGGGCGATGCGGGCGCCAGGCCGCTCAGCGCTGCGACTGCCGCGGCAGCTCAAGCGCGACCACCGCCGCCGAGTCGCAGTACTCGCGCACCGCGCTCGTCCGGGCCACCACGCGCCCCTTGTGCACCACGATCCGGCTGTACGCGAGGGACAGCACCCCGGCGAGGCTGTCGCCCCGTACGGCCAGCAGCTCGGCGGGGAAGCCCGCCTCGACGCGGACCTCCGGGAGGCCCAGCGTCGCGCGGGCGGCCGTGCCGACCATCTCGTAGGCGGCGCCGGGGCTCGCCTCTCCCAGGGAGGCCAGCAGGTACGCGGCCTCCAGAGGATCGCCGCGGCCCACCGGGTTCGCCACGTCGCGCAGGGCGCCGCTGCCCGCCGCCACCCGCACCCCGGCCGCGCGCAGCAGCCGTACGGGCGCCTGACGGGCCGCCGGGCCCGCCGCCCTCCGGGAGCCCGGCAGGGCGCCACCGCGCCGCTCCAGGGCCGCGCAGCCGCCCTGCGGCAGGCACACGACCGTCACGCCGGCCGCCGCGAGGTGCTCGGCGGTGCGCGCCGCCACCTCCGGCGGCAGCGCCGACAGGCCCGCGCACGGCCCGATCGCCACCCCGGGGCGCAGCCCGCCCGCCATCGCCGCGAACCGGGCCAGCCGCGCGGGGTCGTCGCCGTCCATGTGGAGGTCCACCGCGCAGCCGTGCTCGGCCGCGACCTCCAGGACGGCTTCGGCGTACCCGGCCGGGTCGGGGTCCAGGTCCGGGCAGCCGCCGATGACCGTGGCGCCCATCTTCACGGCGTCCCGCAGCATCGCCAGCCCGTCTGCCCCGGCCGCCCCGGTGAGCATCCGCGGCACCGCCACCGCCGTCATCTCGGCCAGCCCGCGCAGTGACCGGCTCGCCTGGAGGACGGCCTCCAGTGCTTGCAGCGCCTGGACGTCGCCGATGCGTACGTGGGTGCGCAGCGCCGTCGCGCCGTGGCCCAGTTGCAGGAGGGCCGCCTCCGTGGTGCGGCGCTGCACGTCTTCGAGGGTGTCGGTGGCGGGGCCCGCGGCGTCCGCGGTCAGCGCGGTGTCGCAGTGCGCGTGCGGCTCGGCGGGGGCCGGGAGCAGAAGGTAGCCGCCGAGGTCGATACGGGTGCCCTGCGGGGCGAGGCTGCCCGCCGTGCCGACCGCCTCGATGCGCCCGCCGCTGAGCCGTACGTCCACCACGCGGCCGTCGGCGAGCCGGGCGTCGCAGAGCACCAGGGTGCCCGCCGCGGCGCCGGTGCCGTCGCCGCCGGAAGCCTTCTCGGGGCCCGGCTGCGGCTGACTGCTCTCGGACATCGCGCTCCTCGAAGGACCGGGCGTGCAAGATCACGCAGCGTGGTCCGAGCCTAGGGGGCCGCCCGGGTGGCTTCGCGGAGGCGCGAAATAGTCGTACCGGTGTGGTGCGGGGGGCGGGCGGGGCGGTCGCCGGATACGGATTTCACCTTTGGCGGCAGGCCGTGTAATGTCTTCATCGCTCGCCCCAATAGCTCAGTCGGCAGAGCGTCTCCATGGTAAGGAGAAGGTCTACGGTTCGATTCCGTATTGGGGCTCTGATGTGTGAGGTATCCCGCCTTCGGGCGGGGTCCGCTCGCATCACAGCGGTGTAGCTCAGTCGGTAGAGCAAGCGGCTCATAATCGCTGTGTCACCGGTTCAAGTCCGGTCACCGCTACATACAGTAGCCGATTGTGGGGTCGGTCTCCCGATCGGCTACTCTTCATGCGTTCACCCGTCCATCCGTCCGTCAAGGAGCACTCACGTGGCTGCCACCGACGTCCGCCCGAAGATCACGCTGGCCTGCGTGGAGTGCAAGGAGCGGAACTACATCACCAAGAAGAACCGGCGCAACGACCCGGACCGTCTTGAGATGAAGAAGCACTGCCCGCGCTGCAACGCGCACACCGCGCACCGCGAGACGCGATAACACCAGGCTCGACCGCGAGGCCGCTCCCAGTCCATGGGGGCGGCCTCGCGGCGTTGTGGTGCCGGGGCGCGCGGCGCCGTGCCGGGCCCGCGCACCGGTATGACAAGGTCAGGGACCGTTACAGGGACCAGTTCAGGGAGGTTACGAGCCCATGGCGCTCGACCAGTCCTTCGTCGGGCGGAGCTACCCGGCCACCGCTCCTTATGAGGTCGGCCGGGAGAAGATCCGCGAATTCGCCGAGGCGATCGGGGATGCCGCCCCGGCGTACACCGACGCCGAGGCCGCCAGGGCGCTCGGGCACCCCGATGTGATCGCCCCGCCGACCTTTGTGTTCTCCATCACCTTCCGCGCCGCGGGCCAGGTCGTCGAGGACCCGCAGCTGGGCCTCGATTACAGCCGGGTCGTGCACGGCGACCAGAAATTCGTCTACACCCGGCCGGTGCGCGCCGGTGACCGGCTGACCGTCACCTCGACCATCGAGGCGATCAAATCCATGGCGGGAAACGACATTCTCGATATCCGTGGTGAGGTGCACGACGAAGCGGGCGAACACGTGGTGACCGCTTTCACGAAGCTGGTGGCGCGTGCCGCCGGACAGGAGGGCTGACGCGATGACCGCGAAGATCTCTTACGACGATGTCGAGGCCGGCACCGAACTCCCGGCGCAGTCCTTTCCCGTGACCCGTGACACACTCGTGCGCTACGCGGGCGCCTCCGGCGACTTCAACCCGATCCACTGGAACGAGAAGTTCGCCAAGGAGGTCGGCCTCCCCGACGTGATCGCCCACGGCATGTTCACCATGGCCGAGGCGGTCCGCGTGGTCACCGACTGGACCGGCGACCCGGGCGCGGTCGTCGAGTACGGCGTGCGCTTCACCAAGCCCGTCGTGGTCCCCAACGACGACGAGGGCGCGGTCATCGAGGTCAGCGGCAAGGTCGCGGCCAAGCTGGACGACGAGGCCCGTACGGTCCGTGTCGATCTGACCGCGACCAGCGCCGGTCAGAAGGTGCTTGGAATGTCGCGCGCGGTGGTCAAGCTCGCCTGAAAAGCGTGTGCGCAGCCCTACGGGGGCGGTCCCGGCCCGAGTGCCGGGACCGCCCCCGTACTCTTGAGCCCGTGCAGGAACTCCACGATGCCCCCCTCGCCCCGCTGACCACCTTCCGGCTCGGCGGACCGGCCACCCGGCTGCTCACCGCCACCACGGACGACGAAGTGATCGCGGCCGTCCGCGAGGCCGACGCCTCCGGTACGCCGCTGCTCGTCATCGGCGGCGGCAGCAACCTGGTCATCGGCGACAAGGGCTTCGAGGGCACCGCGCTGCGCATCGCCACCCGCGGCTTCACCCTCGACGGCACCGACCTGACGCTGGCCGCGGGCGAGAACTGGTCCGACGCGGTGGCCCGTACGGTCGCCGCCGGGCTCGCGGGCATCGAGTGCCTGGCCGGCATCCCCGGCTCGGCGGGTGCCACACCCATCCAGAACGTGGGCGCGTACGGACAGGAAGTGTCCTCCACGATCACCGAGGTGGTCGCGTACGACCGCACTGCGGGCGAGACCGTGACGCTTTCGAATGCCGAGTGCGCGTTCTCGTACCGCCACAGCCGCTTCAAGGAGCACCCCGACCGCTTCGTCGTGCTGCGGGTGCGCTTCGCCCTGGAGGACGCGGGCGGGCTGTCCGCGCCCATCAAGTACGCGGAGACCGCGCGCACCCTCGGCGTCGAGGCGGGCGAGCGGGTGCCGGCCGCGGACGCCCGCGAGACCGTGCTCAAGCTGCGGGCCGGCAAGGGCATGGTCCTGGACCCGGAGGACCACGACACCTGGTCGGCGGGGTCCTTCTTCACCAACCCCGTCCTCACCGAGGCCCAGCACGCCGACTTCCTCGCCCGCGTCCGCGAACGCCTCGGCGCGGACGTCACCCCGCCCGCCTTCCCGGCGGGGGAGGGCCGCGTGAAGACCTCGGCCGCCTGGCTCATCGACCGCGCGGGCTTCACCAAGGGCTACGGCGACGGCCCGGCCCGTATCTCCACCAAGCACACCCTCGCCCTGACCAACCGCGGCGGGGCCACCACCGAGGATCTGCTCGCGCTGGCCCGCGAGGTCCGCGAGGGCGTCCGCGCGGCCTTCGGCATCACGCTGGTCAACGAGCCGGTGACGGTCGGCGTCACCCTTTAGGACGCGTCACTCCTCGCCCAGCCACGCGTCCACCCCCGCCAGCAGCTTTTGCCGCACGTCCTCCGGCGCCCGCGAGCCCTGGACCGACTGGCGGGCCAGCTCGGCCAGTTCGGCGTCCGAGAAGCCGTGCGCGGTGCGGGCGATCTCGTACTGGGCCGCCAGCCGGGAGCCGAACAGCAGCGGGTCGTCGGCGCCCAGCGCCATCGGGACGCCGGCGTCGTAGAGGGTCCGCAGCGGCACGTCCTCGGGCTTCTCGTAGACCCCCAGGGCCACGTTCGACGCCGGGCAGACCTCGCAGGTCACGCCGCGCTCGGCCAGCCGCCGCAGCAGCGCCGGGTCCTCCGCGGCCCGTACGCCGTGGCCGACGCGCGCCGCGTGCAGGTCGTCCAGGCAGTCCCGCACGCTCGCCGGCCCGGACAGCTCGCCGCCGTGCGGCGCCGCCAGCAGCCCGCCGTCGCGCGCGATGGCGAAGGCCCGGTCGAAGTCGCGCGCGAAACCCCGCCGCTCGTCGTTGGAGAGCCCGAAACCGATCACCCCTTGGTCGGCGTAGCGGACGGCGAGCCGGGCGAGCGTACGGGCGTCCAGGGGGTGTTTCATGCGGTTCGCGGCCACCAGGACACGTATCCCGAGGCCGGTCTCCCTGGAGGCGGCGTGCACCGCGTCCAGGATGATCTCCAGCGCGGGGATCAGCCCGCCCAGCCGCGGCGCGTACGAGGTCGGGTCGACCTGGATCTCCAGCCACCCGGAGCCGTCCCGCACATCCTCCTCGGCGGTCTCGCGGACCAGCCGCTGGATGTCCTCGGGGGAGCGCAGACAGGACCGGGCGATGTCGTACAGCCGCTGGAAGCGGAACCAGCCGCGCTCGTCCGTCGCCCGCAGCCGGGGCGGCTCGCCGCCCTTCAGGGCGTCCGGCAGGTGCACGCCGTACTTGTCGGCGAGGTCCAGCAGGGTCGCGGGCCGCATCGATCCGGTGAAGTGCAGGTGCAGGTGGGCCTTGGGCAGGGCCCGGACATCGCGTACACGTTCCATCCCAGGATCTTGCCGTACGGGGCCGACGGGCCGGTAGGCCCTTTCCCGAACGAGCGCTCGCCCGAAAGCAGATGCGGGCCCCGGGAAAACCCCGGGGCCCGCACACGTCCGGCCGGGCGCTACTTCGCCTCGGCCAGCAGGTTCTGGACGCGCGTGATGCCCTCGACCAGGTCCTCGTCGCCGAGCGCGTACGACAGGCGCAGGTAGCCCGGCGTGCCGAACGCCTCACCAGGGACCACTGCGACCTCGGCCTCCTCCAGGATCAGCTCGGCCAGCTCCACACTGGTCCGCGGGCGCTTGCCGCGGATCTCCTTGCCGAGCAGGTCCTTGACCGACGGGTACGCGTAGAACGCGCCCTCCGGCT
The DNA here is from genome assembly GCF_001279365.1 of Streptomyces sp. NRRL F-5755. Lineage (NCBI taxonomy): Bacteria > Bacillati > Actinomycetota > Actinomycetes > Kitasatosporales > Streptomycetaceae > Streptomyces > Streptomyces sp. NRRL F-5755. Next base: position 27,530 of record NZ_LGCW01000059.1, read on the forward strand.
CCGGGCACAGCACGCCGTCGATCTCGTTGAGCATCCGCACCATCGTCTGGCGGCGCCGGTCGAAGGCGGTCTTCATCTCCTCGACGGCCGTCAGGTCGCCGGAGACCGCCGCGATGGCCGCGGCCTGCGCCACGTTGGAGACGTTCGAGGTGGCGTGCGACTGGAGGTTCGCCGCGGCCTTGATCACGTCCTTCGGGCCGATCGCCCAGCCCACCCGCCAGCCGGTCATCGCGTACGTCTTCGCCACGCCGTTGACGATGATGCACTTCTCGCGCAGCTCCGGCACGACCACCGGCAGCGAGCAGAACGTCGCGTCGCCGTAGACCAGGTGCTCGTAGATCTCGTCGGTGAGCACCCACAGGCCGTGCTCGGCGGCCCAGCGGCCCACCGCCTCGACCTGCTCGCGGGTGTAGACCGCGCCGGTCGGGTTGGACGGCGAGACGAACAGCAGCACCTTCGTACGGTCCGTACGGGCCGCCTCCAGCTGCTCGACGGACACCCGGTAGCCGGTGGTCTCGTCGGCCACCACCTCCACCGGCACGCCACCCGCCAGCCGGATCGACTCCGGGTAGGTGGTCCAGTACGGGGCGGGCACGATGACCTCGTCGCCCGGGTCCAGGATCGCCGCGAACGCCTCGTAGATCGCCTGCTTGCCACCATTGGTGACCAGCACGTTCGCCGCCTCGACCTCGTAACCGGAGTCGCGCAGCGTCTTGGCGGCGATCGCGGCCTTCAGCTCGGGCAGGCCGCCGGCCGGGGTGTAGCGGTGGTACTTCGGGTTGCGGCAGGCTTCGACGGCCGCCTCGACGATGTAGCCGGGCGTGGGGAAGTCGGGCTCGCCGGCGCCGAAGCCGATCACCGGTCGCCCGGCGGCCTTGAGGGCCTTGGCCTTGGCGTCCACGGCGAGGGTCGCGGACTCGGAGATCGCCCCGACGCGGGCCGACACCCGACGGTCGGTGGGGGACTGTGCGGGAGGAGTAGCGCTCATGTACTGCATGTTCCCAGACCGCTCAGGGGGCGGGCACACGGGTTTGGAGGCGCCACCTCGGGGCTTTCTGTTCGACGCCCGGCCGCGAAGCACGTACACTCGCTGACCGTTGGCACCCAACAGGCCGTCGGCGACCGTGCACCTGGTGCACCGGCCGGCATGCGGTAGGTTGGGGGAACCACAAAGGGTCGTAGCTCAATTGGTAGAGCACTGGTCTCCAAAACCAGCGGTTGGGGGTTCAAGTCCCTCCGGCCCTGCTACACGCACTCTTCACCGAGTCGCGTGCACGCGTACGTACTGAAATGCACCGCCGTGCGGCTCTACCGGGCGCGGCACGGCCAACGACCCGGATTCAGGTGAGGACGAGTGACGGACGCCCTGGGCTCCATCGACATGCCTGAGCGCGGTCGTTCCGAAGGCGAGGCCGCGGAGTCGAAGAAGCCCCGTCGCGGCGGCAAGCGCGGCAAGAAGGGCCCCTTCGCCCGGCTGGCGCTCTTCTACCGGCAGATCATCGCCGAACTCCGCAAGGTCGTCTGGCCCACGCGGGGACAGCTTTCGACGTACACCACTGTGGTGATCGTCTTCGTCGTCATCGTCATCGGTCTCGTAACCGTGATTGACTTGGGATTCAACCAGGCCGTCAAGTACGTCTTCGGCTGATCCCGCGAAGGGCGCCTTTGCGGGCGCCCCTTTGCATGTTCAACCCCTTGAAGCCAGGAAGAAGCAGCCACCGTGTCTGACCCGAACCTGAACGACGCCGCCGACTCCGTCGAGACGGCAGCGGCCGACGTTGACGCGGCTGCCTCGGCCGAGGTCGAGGGCGACGCTGCGGCGCTTGCCGACGAAGAGGCCGCCCGCGAGATCGTCGAGGGCGCCGACGCGGCCGACGAGCTCGACACCGAGGACGCCGAGGCGGGCGAGCCCGCCGAGGAGGCCGCGGTCACCGTCGAGGACGAGGACGCCGCCGAGGGTGCCGAGACCGCCGGGGACGCGGCGGCCGAGGGCGAGGACGAGCCGGTCGACCCGATCGCCGCGCTGCGCGAGGAGCTGCGGACCCTGCCGGGCGAGTGGTACGTGATCCACACCTACGCGGGCTACGAGAAGCGCGTGAAGGCCAACCTGGAGCAGCGCGCCGTCTCGCTCAACGTCGAGGACTTCATCTACCAGGCCGAGGTCCCCGAGGAAGAGATCGTCCAGATCAAGAACGGCGAGCGCAAGAACGTCCGCCAGAACAAGCTCCCGGGCTACGTGCTCGTGCGCATGGACCTGACGAACGAGTCCTGGGGCGTCGTGCGCAACACGCCGGGCGTCACCGGCTTCGTGGGCAACGCCTACGACCCGTACCCGCTCACCCTGGACGAGATCGTCAAGATGCTCGCCCCGGAGGCCGAGGAGAAGGCCGCCAAGGAGGCCGCCGAGGCCGAGGGCAAGCCGGCTCCGTCCCGCAAGGTCGAGGTCCAGGTGCTGGACTTCGAGGTGGGCGACTCGGTCACCGTCACCGACGGCCCGTTCGCCACGCTGCAGGCCACGATCAACGAGATCAACGCCGACTCGAAGAAGGTCAAGGGCCTCGTCGAGATCTTCGGCCGCGAGACCCCGGTCGAGCTGAGCTTCGACCAGATCCAGAAGAACTGACGCTCTTCAGGACACCAGCTTCCGAACAGGTCGGACGGGCCCTCCGGGGACCGTCTGACCTGCTCGGTTTTTGGCCGTACTGCTATACCCGTTATCGTGGTGCGGTATGCCTCCATCCGGATGACCGGATGGACTGGCGAAAAACCTCTCACTAGGACCCGGAGAGAGCATGCCTCCCAAGAAGAAGAAGGTCACGGGGCTCATCAAGCTCCAGATCCAGGCCGGTGCTGCGAACCCGGCCCCGCCGGTCGGCCCCGCGCTGGGTCAGCACGGCGTCAACATCATGGAGTTCTGCAAGGCCTACAACGCCGCGACCGAGTCGCAGCGCGGCTGGGTCATCCCGGTGGAGATCACGGTCTACGAGGACCGTTCCTTCACCTTCATCACCAAGACCCCGCCGGCCTCGAAGATGATCCTGAAGGCCGCGGGCGTGGAGAAGGGCTCCGGCGAGCCGCACAAGAACAAGGTCGCCAAGATCACGGCCGACCAGGTTCGCGAGATCGCCACCACCAAGATGCCCGACCTGAACGCCAACGACCTGGACGCCGCGTCGAAGATCATCGCCGGCACCGCCCGTTCCATGGGCATCACGGTCGAGGGCTGACAGCCACCCCGCACCCGCCCCGCGGCACCCGCCGCACCCAGGGGCACGTGGCAGGGCCAGGCGCTGGCCCGCACCACGACTCCATCGCCATCATTCAGGAGCAGCAGTGAAGCGCAGCAAGAATCTTCGCAACGCGGACGCGAAGGTCGACCGGGAGCGTCTGTACGCCCCGCTCGAGGCCGTCCGTCTGGCCAAGGAGACCTCCACGGCCAAGTTCGACGCGACCGTCGAGGTCGCCATGCGTCTGGGTGTCGACCCGCGCAAGGCCGACCAGATGGTCCGTGGCACCGTGAACCTTCCGCACGGCACCGGTAAGACCGCCCGGGTCCTGGTCTTCGCGACCGGCGACCGTGCTGCGGCCGCGGAAGCCGCGGGCGCCGACATCGTCGGCTCCGACGAACTGATCGACGAGGTCTCCAAGGGCCGTCTGGACTTCGACGCCGTCGTCGCCACGCCGGACCTCATGGGCAAGGTCGGCCGCCTCGGCCGCGTGCTCGGTCCCCGTGGTCTGATGCCGAACCCGAAGACCGGCACCGTCACCCCGGATGTCGCCAAGGCTGTCACCGACATCAAGGGCGGCAAGATCGAGTTCCGCGTGGACAAGCACGCGAACCTCCACTTCATCATCGGCAAGGTGTCCTTCGACGACGCCAAGCTGGTGGAGAACTACGCCGCGGCGCTGGAAGAGATCAACCGTCTCAAGCCGTCCGCCGCCAAGGGCCGGTACATCAAGAAGGCCACCATCACCACCACGATGGGCCCCGGTGTCCAGGTCGACGCCAACCGCACCCGCAACCTCCTCGTCGAGGAGGACCCGGCCGCCGTCTGACACTGACGACGCCGCGCGTACGCGTACGCCGGGCCCCGCATCTCACCGAGGTGCGGGGCCCGACGCATGTCCGGGCAGTGGACGGCCGCGGGCGGCCGGGGCGGCGCGAGCGGCGTGGCGGCCGATACCGGGCCCGTACGGGCGTCGCGGGCGGTTCGGGGCGCGCCGGGCGTTTGGGACGCCTCCGGGCCCGGCAGCGGCCGCTGTCAGCCCCCTGCACTACGCTCACTCGCAGTCGTAAAGCTGATCTACAACGGGGAGAGTTCACGTGCGTACTGCGCGGATCACCGCGGCCGCGGCCGCCGGCGTCGTCAGCTGGCCGGACTGACCGCCTGCGGCGGCAAGGACGGCAACAAGGCGGGCGGCGACAGCGCGGGCGGCGGCTCGCCGGTCCAGGCCGCCGCGGCGGCCCTGCGGACGGCGTCCGAGAAGACCGGCTCGGAGAAGTCGGCCAAGGTCGAGAGCACGACCAAGCAGGGCGGCACGACCCAGTCCATGAAGGGCGGGATGGACTGGTCCCAGGGCATGCGGATGAACGTCGAGACGACCGGCCAGGGCGGCCTCGGCGGCGGCAAGCCCATCCAGGGCATCTACACGCCGGAGGCGATGTACCTCAAGCTCGGGCTCGGCGGCAAGCCCTGGATGAAGTACGACTACAACGCCATGGCCAAGAAGAGCCCGGTCTTCGCGCTGCTCAAGGACCAGATGCAGAACAACAACCCGTCGCGGTCCGTGGGCCTGCTCCTCGCGACGGGCAAGGCGAAGAAGGTCGGCTCGGAGGACGTGCGCGGCGTCAAGGCGACCCACTACACCGCCACCTTCGACGTGGCCGAGCTGACCCGCATGCAGGCGTCCAAGGACTTCAGCGAGAAGGACATGAAGTCGATGGAGGAGGCGCTCAAGAAGAGCGGCACCAAGAACGAGACCATCGACCTGTGGATCGGCCCCGACGACCTGCTCGTCAAGAAGACCGAGAAGATGCAGAACAACCAGGGCGGCTACGAGAACACGGTCTTCTACTCGGACTACGGCACCAAGGTCTCCGTCGAGGAGCCGCCGGCCTCGCAGGTCAACGACGCGGCCAAGCTCAGCTCCGGCGCCATGGGCGGCGGCCTGGCGGGCTGACGCCGCCGACACCCGCCGTTCGCGGGCCCGGCGCGCCGCGCGCCGCCGGGCCCGGGGACGGATTTGCCTGCGCCTGGGCCGTTCGCGTACCGTAGCGAGGAAGCCAAAGACCGCTGGTTGTCTCCGCGCGCCCGTATGGGCGTACGGAACCGAAGGATCCGCTAGCTGCGGACGGCCTGCGCAGGTGGACGAGGAAGATCTCCCGGAAGAACTCCGTTTCGACCGGTTGAGCCATGCCCCGTGCGCTTGCGCCGGGGCGTTTGTTTTGCCCAGCCCCTTCTGCGCGGTCCTCATCACCCGGAAGGAGGCCGAGGCTCATGGCGAGGCCCGACAAGGTCGCAGCCGTCGAGGAGATCACGGAGAAGCTCCGTAACTCCAACGCCGCTGTTGTGACCGCGTACACCGGACTGTCCGTCGCTCAGCTCAAGCAGCTGCGCCGTTCGCTCGGTGACAACGCTCAGTACCGTGTGGTGAAGAACACGCTGACCAAGATTGCGGCCAATGAGGCCGGGATCACGCTGGACGAGCACCTCAAGGGCTCGACGGCCGTCGCCTTCGTGACCGGTGACCCGGTCGAGGCGGCGAAGGGTCTTCGTGACTTCGCCAAGGAGAACCCCTCTCTCGTCATCAAGGGCGGTGTCCTCGAAGGCAGGGCGCTGTCCGCCGACGAGATCAAGAAGCTTGCGGACCTCGAGTCCCGCGAGGTTCTGCTCGCCAAGCTGGCGGGTGGCATGAAGGCGTCCATGGCCAAGGCCGCGGCGACCTTCCAGGCCCCGCTCACGAAGATGGTCCGCACCGCGGAAGCTCTTCGCAGCAAGGTCGAGCAGGGCGGTGCCGGTGAGCCGGCTCCCGCCGAGGCCGCGGAGTAACCACTTCGCAGTCCAGCGGGCACGTCTGCTCAGCACGCCCGCCGCAATGTACATCCGGCACCAGCCGAATTAGTGGAAGGACCGCCACCATGGCGAAGCTCACCCAGGACGAACTGCTCGCCCAGTTCGAGGAGATGACCCTCATCGAGCTCTCCGACTTCGTGAAGAAGTTCGAGGAGAAGTTCGACGTCGAGGCTGCCGCCCCGGCCGCCGTCGTCGCTGCCGGCCCGGCCCAGGGTGACGGCGGCGCCGCCGCTGCCGAGGAGCAGGACGAGTTCGACGTCATCCTGACCGGCGCCGGCGACAAGAAGATCCAGGTCATCAAGGTCGTGCGCGAGCTGACCTCGCTGGGTCTGAAGGAGGCCAAGGACCTCGTCGACGGCACCCCGAAGCCGGTCCTCGAGAAGGTCGCCAAGGACGCCGCGGACAAGGCCGCCGAGGCCCTCAAGGGCGCCGGCGCCTCCGTCGAGGTCAAGTGACCTCAGGAGTCCGCTGACTCTTCGCGAACCTGAAGGCGATCACCCATGCGGGTGGTCGCCTTCGGGCGTTCGGGCCGCGGCTGCGCCGACCCGCCCTTCCGTGCGAGTATGGTGATCTTCGTGCCCGCGGACCCGCGCCCCGTGACGATCTTCCAACGGGTGGGGGGCCTTGACGAACCGCACGCAGCGCGCAATTCTCAGGACGCGACGCCAGAAGCGATCCGGGTTCGAGGCATGGATCGCCGGCGAAGAGGGAAGCATCGGGGTGCGCCTCTTGGCGCACGGCTTGCGGCAGGCATGAGACGTTGGGCGTTGAGAAGAACAAAGAGGGGTACCTCCGTCACGGAGGGTGCCGCCTCCCGGAGGGAGAAGATCGGTATCACAGTGCTGTACCGGTCTCCGGAAACTCGCTCTGGACATCAGTGTGCCGAGTGGCTACACTGACCCTTTGCGCTGCCTGTTAGCTGCTCCCTGCCCGTCACCAGGGGCATACCCGAGCCCGAGCAATGCCGACCGAACCGCCCTGACCTGGGCCTTTCCTCCGGCTGTGTTCGGACCGGGACCGGTACGCGCGTAGTGAGTCCGAGCCCTCGGAAGGACCCCCTCTTGGCCGCCTCGCGCAACGCCTCGACTGCCAATACGAACAACGGCGACAGCACCGCCCCGCTGCGCATCTCTTTTGCGAAGATCAAGGAGCCCCTCGGGGTTCCGAACCTCCTTGCGCTGCAGACCGAAAGCTTCGACTGGCTGCTCGGCAATGCCGCATGGAAGGGTCGCGTCGAGGCTGCGCTGGAAAGTGGTCAGGACGTCCCCACCAAGTCCGGTCTGGAGGAGATCTTCGAAGAGATCTCCCCGATCGAGGACTTCTCCGGGTCGATGTCGCTGACGTTCCGCGACCACCGATTCGAGCCCCCGAAGAACTCCATCGACGAGTGCAAGGAGCGCGACTTCACGTACGCGGCCCCGCTCTTCGTCACCGCCGAGTTCACCAACAACGAGACCGGGGAGATCAAGTCCCAGACGGTCTTCATGGGCGACTTCCCGCTCATGACCAACAAGGGCACCTTCTGCATCAACGGCACCGAGCGTGTCGTCGTCTCGCAGCTGGTCCGCTCGCCGGGCGTCTACTTCGACAGCCAGATCGACAAGACCTCCGACAAGGACATCTTCACCGCCAAGATCATCCCGTCCCGGGGTGCCTGGCTGGAGATGGAGATCGACAAGCGCGACATGGTCGGCGTGCGCATCGACCGCAAGCGCAAGCAGTCGGTGACCGTCCTCCTGAAGGCCCTCGGCTGGACGACCGAGCAGATCCTGGAGGAGTTCGGCGAGTACGAGTCCATGCGCGCCACCCTGGAGAAGGACCACACCCAGGGCCAGGACGACGCGCTGCTCGACATCTACCGCAAGCTGCGTCCGGGCGAGCCGCCGACGCGCGAGGCCGCGCAGACGCTGCTGGAGAACCTCTACTTCAACCCGAAGCGCTACGACCTGGCGAAGGTCGGCCGCTACAAGGTCAACAAGAAGCTCGGCGGTGACGAGCCGCTCGACGCGGGCGTGCTGACCACCGACGACATCATCGCCACGATCAAGTACCTGGTGAAGCTCCACGCGGGCGAGACCGAGACGATCGGCGAGAACGGCACGGAGATCGTCGTCGAGACCGACGACATCGACCACTTCGGCAACCGCCGTCTGCGCAACGTCGGCGAGCTGATCCAGAACCAGGTCCGTACGGGTCTCGCCCGTATGGAGCGTGTCGTGCGCGAGCGCATGACCACCCAGGACGTCGAGGCGATCACGCCGCAGACCCTGATCAACATCCGGCCGGTCGTCGCCTCCATCAAGGAGTTCTTCGGCACCAGCCAGCTGTCCCAGTTCATGGACCAGACCAACCCGCTGTCGGGCCTGACCCACAAGCGCCGTCTGTCGGCGCTGGGCCCCGGTGGTCTCTCCCGTGAGCGGGCCGGCCTGGACGTCCGTGACGTGCACCCCTCGCACTACGGCCGCATGTGCCCGATCGAGACGCCCGAAGGCCCGAACATCGGTCTGATCGGCTCGCTCGCCTCGTACGGCCGGGTCAACGTCTTCGGCTTCATCGAGACGCCGTACCGCAAGGTCGTCGACGGCCGGGTCACCGAGCAGGTCGACTACCTGACCGCCGATGAGGAAGACCGCTTCCTGATCGCCCAGGCGAACGCGCCCCTCACCGAGGACATGCAGTTCGCCGAGGGCCGCGTGATGTGCCGCCGCCGCGGTGGTGAGGTCGACCTCGCCGCCCGCGAGGACGTGGACTACATGGACGTCTCGCCGCGCCAGATGGTGTCGGCCGCGACCGCCATGATCCCCTTCCTGGAGCACGACGACGCCAACCGCGCGCTCATGGGATCGAACATGATGCGCCAGGCCGTGCCGCTGATCAAGGCGGAGGCCCCGCTGGTCGGCACCGGCATGGAGTACCGCTGCGCGGTCGACGCCGGTGACGTCATCAAGGCGGAGAAGGACGGTGTGGTCCAGGAGGTCTCCGCGGACTACATCACCGTCGCCAACGACGACGGCACGTACACCACGTACCGCGTCGCCAAGTTCACCCGCTCGAACCAGGGCACCTCCTTCAACCAGAAGGTCGTCGTGGACGAGGGCGCCCGTGTGGTCGTGGGCCAGGTGCTCGCCGACGGTCCGTCCACGGACGAGGGCGAGATGGCGCTCGGCAAGAACCTGCTCGTGGCGTTCATGCCGTGGGAGGGCCACAACTACGAGGACGCGATCATCCTGTCGCAGCGCCTCGTGCAGGACGACGTCCTGTCCTCGATCCACATCGAGGAGCACGAGGTCGACGCCCGGGACACCAAGCTCGGCCCGGAGGAGATCACCCGGGACATCCCGAACGTCTCCGAGGAGGTCCTCTCGGACCTCGACGAGCGCGGCATCATCCGGATCGGTGCCGAGGTCGTTGCCGGCGACATCCTCGTCGGCAAGGTCACGCCCAAGGGTGAGACCGAGCTGACCCCCGAGGAGCGCCTGCTGCGCGCGATCTTCGGTGAGAAGGCCCGTGAGGTCCGTGACACCTCGCTGAAGGTCCCGCACGGCGAGATCGGCAAGGTCATCGGCGTCCGCGTCTTCGACCGCGAGGAGGGCGACGAGCTGCCCCCGGGCGTGAACCAGCTGGTCCGCGTCTACGTGGCGCAGAAGCGCAAGATCACCGACGGTGACAAGCTCGCCGGCCGCCACGGCAACAAGGGCGTCATTTCCAAGATCCTGCCGGTCGAGGACATGCCGTTCCTGGAGGACGGCACCCCGGTCGACATCATCCTCAACCCGCTGGGTGTCCCGTCCCGAATGAACCCGGGACAGGTCCTGGAGATCCACCTCGGCTGGCTCGCCAGCCAGGGCTGGAAGGTCGAGGGCGACGAGGACTGGCAGAAGCGCCTCCAGGCGATCGGCGCCGACGACGTCGCGCCGCGCACCAACGTCGCGACCCCGGTCTTCGACGGTGCGCGCGAGGACGAGCTCGCCGGTCTGTTCGACGCGACGCTCCCCAACCGCGACGGCGAGCGGATGGTCAAGAACTCCGGCAAGGCCCGGATGTTCGACGGCCGTTCCGGTGAGCCGTTCCCGGACCCGATCTCGGTCGGGTACATGTACATCCTGAAGCTCCACCACCTGGTCGACGACAAGCTGCACGCGCGTTCGACCGGCCCGTACTCGATGATCACCCAGCAGCCGCTGGGTGGTAAGGCCCAGTTCGGTGGCCAGCGCTTCGGTGAGATGGAGGTGTGGGCGCTGGAGGCATACGGCGCCGCGTACGCCCTCCAGGAACTGCTGACCATCAAGTCCGACGACGTGACCGGCCGCGTGAAGGTCTACGAGGCCATCGTCAAGGGCGAGAACATCCCCGAGCCCGGCATTCCCGAGTCCTTCAAGGTCCTCATCAAGGAAATGCAGTCGCTGTGCCTGAACGTGGAGGTGCTGTCCTCGGACGGCATGTCCATCGAGATGCGCGACACGGACGAGGATGTCTTCCGCGCCGCGGAGGAGCTCGGCATCGACCTGTCCCGGCGCGAGCCGAGCAGCGTCGAAGAGGTCTGACGGGTCTGGCCGGGACCTCCCAGCGAGGTCCCGGCCCCACCCCGGACCCCCTCAGACCATGATTGAGACTCGACCCTGAAAGAGGGATTGACGACAGTGCTCGACGTCAACTTCTTCGACGAGCTGCGGATCGGCCTGGCGACCGCGGACGACATCCGACAGTGGTCCCACGGCGAGGTCAAGAAGCCGGAGACCATCAACTACCGCACCCTCAAGCCCGAGAAGGACGGCCTCTTCTGCGAGAAGATCTTCGGCCCCACCCGGGACTGGGAGTGCTACTGCGGCAAGTACAAGCGTGTCCGCTTCAAGGGCATCATCTGTGAGCGCTGCGGCGTCGAGGTCACTCGCGCCAAGGTGCGCCGTGAGCGGATGGGCCACATCGAGCTGGCCGCTCCCGTCACGCACATCTGGTACTTCAAGGGCGTTCCGTCGCGGCTGGGCTACCTGCTCGACCTCGCCCCGAAGGACCTGGAGAAGGTCATCTACTTCGCCGCCTACATGATCACGTGGGTGGACGAGGAGCGCCGTACGCGCGACCTGCCCTCGCTGGAGGCGCACGTCTCCGTCGAGCGCCAGCAGATCGAGCAGCGCCGCGACGCCGACCTGGAGGCCCGCGCCAAGAAGCTCGAAACCGACCTGGCCGAGCTGGAGGCCGAGGGCGCCAAGGCCGACGTGCGCCGCAAGGTGCGCGAGGGCGCCGAGCGCGAGATGAAGCAGCTGCGCGACCGCGCGCAGCGCGAGATCGACCGCCTCGACGAGGTGTGGAGCCGCTTCAAGAACCTCAAGGTCCAGGACCTGGAGGGCGACGAGCTGCTCTACCGCGAGCTGCGTGACCGCTTCGGCACGTACTTCATGGGCGGCATGGGCGCGGCCGCGCTCCAGAAGCGCCTGGAGTCCTTCGACCTCGACGAAGAGGCCGAGAAGCTCCGCGAGATCATCCGTACCGGCAAGGGCCAGAAGAAGACCCGTGCGCTCAAGCGCCTGAAGGTCGTCTCCGCGTTCCTGCAGACCCGCAACAGCCCCAACGGCATGGTGCTGGACTGCATCCCGGTCATCCCGCCGGACCTGCGTCCGATGGTGCAGCTGGACGGTGGCCGCTTCGCGACCTCCGACCTGAACGACCTGTACCGCCGTGTCATCAACCGCAACAACCGCCTGAAGCGGCTTCTCGACCTCGGCGCGCCCGAGATCATCGTGAACAACGAGAAGCGCATGCTCCAGGAGGCCGTGGACGCGCTGTTCGACAACGGCCGCCGCGGCCGGCCGGTCACCGGTCCGGGCAACCGTCCGCTGAAGTCCCTCAGCGACATGCTCAAGGGCAAGCAGGGCCGGTTCCGTCAGAACCTGCTCGGCAAGCGTGTGGACTACTCCGCGCGTTCCGTGATCGTCGTCGGTCCGCAGCTGAAGCTGCACCAGTGCGGCCTGCCCAAGGCCATGGCGCTGGAGCTCTTCAAGCCGTTCGTGATGAAGCGCCTGGTCGACCTGAACCACGCGCAGAACATCAAGAGCGCCAAGCGGATGGTCGAGCGCGGCCGCACGGTCGTCTACGACGTCCTCGAAGAGGTCATCGCGGAGCACCCGGTTCTGCTGAACCGTGCGCCCACGCTGCACCGCCTCGGCATCCAGGCCTTCGAGCCGCAGCTGGTCGAGGGCAAGGCCATTCAGATTCACCCGCTCGTGTGCACCGCGTTCAACGCGGACTTCGACGGTGACCAGATGGCCGTGCACCTGCCGCTGTCCGCGGAGGCGCAGGCCGAGGCCCGCATCCTGATGCTGTCCTCGAACAACATCCTCAAGCCGGCCGACGGCCGTCCGGTCACCATGCCGACCCAGGACATGGTGCTGGGCCTGTTCTTCCTCACCACCGACGAGGCGGAGCGCGAGGTCATCGGTGAGGGCCGGTCCTTCGGCTCGGTCGCCGAGGCGATCATGGCCTTCGACAACCGGGAGCTGTCGCTCCAGGCGAAGGTCGACATCCGCTTCCCGATCGGCACCGTCCCGCCCCGCGGCTGGACCCCGCCGGTGCAGGAGGAGGGCGAGCCGGAGTGGCAGCAGGGTGACAGCTTCCGGCTGCGTACGACCCTGGGCCGCGCGCTCTTCAACGAGCTGCTGCCCGAGGACTACCCGTTCGTCGACTACTCGGTGGGCAAGAAGCAGCTCTCCGCGATCGTCAACGACCTGGCCGAGCGCTACCCGAAGGTCGTCGTGGCGGCGACGCTGGACAACCTGAAGGCGGCCGGTTTCCACTGGGCGACCCGTTCCGGTGTCACCGTCGCGGTCTCCGACATCGTCGTGCCCGAGGCCAAGAAGCAGATCGTCGCGAGCTACGAGGCCCAGGACGAGAAGGTCCAGAAGCAGTACGAGCGCGGTCTGATCACCAAGGACGAGCGCACTCAGGAACTGATCAACATCTGGACCAAGGCGACCAACGAGGTCGCCGAGGCGATGAACGACAACTTCCCCAAGACGAACCCCATCTTCATGATGGTTGACTCGGGTGCCCGAGGAAACATGATGCAGATGCGGCAGATCGCCGGTATGCGTGGTCTGGTGTCGAACGCGAAGAACGAGACCATCCCGCGGCCCATTAAGGCGTCGTTCCGCGAGGGTCTGTCCGTGCTGGAGTACTTCATCTCCACCCACGGTGCCCGTAAGGGTCTCGCGGACACCGCGCTGCGTACCGCCGACTCGGGTTACCTCACCCGTCGTCTCGTGGACGTCTCCCAGGACGTCATCATCCGCGAGGAGGACTGCGGCACCGAGCGCGGCCTCAAGCTGCGGATCGCCAGCAAGGACGCCTCCGGCGTGCTGCGCAAGGCGGACGACGTCGAGTCCTCCGTGTACGCGCGGATGCTGGCCGAGGACGTCGTGGTGGACGGCAAGGTCGTCGCGTCGGCCAATGTCGACCTCGGTGACGTGCTCATCGACCAGCTGATCGCGCACGGCGTGGAGGAGGTCAAGACCCGCTCGGTCCTGACCTGTGAGTCCGCCGTCGGCACCTGCGCCTTCTGCTACGGCCGCTCGCTGGCCACCGGCAAGCTGGTCGACATCGGTGAGGCGGTCGGCATCATCGCCGCCCAGTCCATCGGTGAGCCCGGCACCCAGCTGACGATGCGTACCTTCCACACCGGTGGTGTGGCCGGTGACGACATCACCCTGGGTCTGCCGCGTGTCGTCGAGCTCTTCGAGGCCCGTACGCCCAAGGGTGTCGCCCCGATCTCCGAGGCCGCCGGCCGCGTGCGGATCGAGGAGACCGAGAAGACCAAGAAGGTCATCGTCACGCCGGACGACGGCAGCGACGAGACGGCCTACGGCGTCTCCAAGCGTGCCCGTCTGCTGGTGGGCGAGGGTGACCACGTCGAGGTCGGCCAGCCGCTGACCGTGGGTGCCGTCAACCCGCACGACGTGCTGCGCATCCTGGGCCAGCGGGCCGTCCAGGTCCACCTGGTCGGCGAGGTCCAGAAGGTCTACAACAACCAGGGCGTGGCGATCCACGACAAGCACATCGAGATCATCATCCGGCAGATGCTGCGCCGTGTGACGATCATCGAGTCCGGCGACGCGGAGCTGCTGCCGGGCGAGCTGGTGGAGCGTACGAAGTTCGAGAGCGAGAACCGTCGTGTGGTCCAGGAAGGCGGCCACCCGGCCTCCGGCCGTCCGCAGCTGATGGGTATCACCAAGGCTTCGCTGGCCACCGAGTCCTGGCTGTCGGCGGCGTCCTTCCAGGAGACGACCCGGGTGCTCACCGATGCGGCGATCAACGCCAAGTCGGACTCCCTGATCGGCCTCAAGGAGAACGTCATCATCGGTAAGCTCATCCCGGCCGGTACGGGCCTGTCCCGTTACCGCAACATCCGGGTGGAGCCCACCGAGGAGGCCAAGGCCGCGATGTACTCGGCCGTCGGTTACGACGACATCGACTACTCGCCCTTCGGCACCGGCTCCGGCCAGGCGGTCCCGCTGGAGGACTACGACTACGGTCCGTACAACCAGTAAGGTCCCGCACGGCAGCGGCCGGCTCACCGGACACGCGCTGTGGCGACAGGGCGGTCACCCTCCCGGGGTGGCCGCCCTGCGGCGTTTCGGCCCGGCCCCACCGCGGCCGGACGGCGGGGGGACGCGCCGCGTAGATTCGTGCGGGGGAACCGTGCGATCTCCTGACGCGTACTGAATGATGGGTGTACTGCTCAGAATGGGGGAGGTGCTCCAGGTGGCGTTTCAGCCGTGGCAGGGCGGGCAGCCGGCGCAGTGGCAAGGCGGTCAGCCGCCGGCCCAGGCGTCGGGGCAGACATCGGCGATGCGTGCCTCGCACGCCGACCGCGAGCGTGCGGTCGACGTGCTGAAGGCCGGGTTCGCCGAGGGCCGGCTTCCGCAGCACGAGTACGAGCAGCGGATCGGCCGCGCTTACCAGGCACAGACCCATGGCGAGCTGCAGATGCTGGTCGCGGATCTGCCGCAGGGCCCGGTGCCGCAGGCACAGTTCGCGCCCCCTCCGGCGGTGCCCCAGACCTTCATGCCGGCGCCGCCGCAGGTGCCGACGAACGGCACCGCGACCGGCGCGCTGATCTGCGGCATTCTCACCATGGCGACGGGGGGTCTGACCGGGATACCCGCGGTGATCCTGGGCCACAAGGCCCGTGCCGAGATCCGCCGGTCCGGGGAGCGCGGGGACGGCCAGGCGCTGGCCGGGCTGGTCCTGGGCTGGCTGAGCATCGGCGGGTGGGCGTTCTTCCTCTTCGTGATGATGCTGGCGGTGCTTTCCCGCGCCTAGGAAGAACGTCACACGCGCGAAGCCGGCGCCGGCGTGGTACAAGCCGGAGTGACGGTGTCCGGCCCACCCGTACGGCCCATTCCGCGGGCCGAACGGCTCGCGGAGCGGAGGTGGAGCCTTCTTCCGTACGGCTCCTGATCGCACTACGGTGGCCGCAGCGCCGGAGGAGTCCGGCGTGTCCTTCGCGTGTGCATTTGTTTTGACCGCAGCCCATGCGGTAGGTACGCTCTGACCTTGTGCCTGGGGTGTCCTCGGGCTGCCGTGCGTGCACTCGTCCGCACGGAAGCCGGGTCTCGACACCGCAATCTGCCGCCGTCCTCGTCCCAGCGAGGGGTCTGCAGTATTCGACACACCCGACCGCGTGGGTCGGGGACTGTTCCAGGTTAGCTTTACCGAGACTGGCACACAGAAACCGGAGAAACGGTGCCTACGATCCAGCAGCTGGTCCGCAAGGGCCGGCAGGACAAGGTCGAGAAGAACAAGACGCCCGCACTGGAGGGTTCGCCCCAGCGCCGCGGCGTCTGCACGCGTGTTTTCACGACCACCCCGAAGAAGCCGAACTCGGCCCTGCGTAAGGTCGCGCGTGTGCGTCTGACCAGCGGCATCGAGGTCACCGCTTACATTCCGGGTGAGGGCCACAACCTGCAGGAGCACTCGATCGTGCTCGTGCGCGGCGGCCGTGTGAAGGACCTGCCGGGTGTTCGGTACAAGATCATCCGCGGCTCCCTCGACACGCAGGGCGTCAAGAACCGCAAGCAGGCTCGCAGCCGCTACGGCGCCAAGAAGGAGAAGTAAGAATGCCTCGTAAGGGCCCCGCCCCGAAGCGCCCGGTCATCATCGACCCGGTCTACGGCTCTCCTCTGGTGACCTCCCTCATCAACAAGGTGCTGCTGAACGGCAAGCGCTCCACCGCCGAGCGCATCGTCTACGGCGCCATGGAGGGTCTGCGTGAGAAGACCGGCAACGACCCGGTCATCACGCTGAAGCGCGCGCTCGAGAACATCAAGCCGACCCTCGAGGTCAAGTCCCGCCGTGTCGGTGGCGCGACCTACCAGGTCCCGGTCGAGGTCAAGCCCGGCCGTGCCGCCACGCTCTCGCTGCGCTGGCTCGTGGGCTACTCCCGCGCCCGCCGTGAGAAGACCATGACCGAGCGCCTGATGAACGAGCTGCTGGACGCCTCGAACGGCCTCGGCGCTTCGGTCAAGAAGCGCGAGGACACGCACAAGATGGCCGAGTCCAACAAGGCCTTCGCGCACTACCGCTGGTAGTCGCTACCCACATCGAGACCGAGAGAAGATTGAGCCACTATGGCTACCACTTCGCTTGACCTGGCCAAGGTCCGCAATATCGGGATCATGGCCCACATCGACGCGGGCAAGACGACCACCACCGAGCGGATCCTGTTCTACACCGGTGTTTCTTACAAGATCGGTGAGGTCCACGACGGCGCTGCCACGATGGACTGGATGGAGCAGGAGCAGGAGCGCGGCATCACGATCACGTCTGCCGCGACGACCTGCCACTGGCCGCTGAACAACGTCGACCACACCATCAACATCATCGACACCCCGGGCCACGTCGACTTCACCGTCGAGGTGGAGCGTTCGCTGCGCGTGCTCGACGGTGCGGTGACGGTGTTCGACGGCGTTGCCGGTGTTGAGCCGCAGTCCGAGACCGTCTGGCGCCAGGCCGACCGCTACGGCGTGCCGCGTATCTGCTTCGTCAACAAGCTCGACCGCACCGGTGCGGAGTTCCACCGCTGCGTCGACATGATCGTGGACCGCCTGGGCGCGACCCCGATCGTGATGCAGCTGCCGATCGGCACCGAGGCGGACTTCAAGGGCGTCATCGACCTCGTCTCCATGAAGGCGCTGGTCTGGTCCGCCGAGGCCGCCAAGGGCGAGATGTACGACACCGTCGACATCCCGGCCACGCACGCCGAGGCCGCCGACGAGTGGCGCGGCAAGCTGCTCGAGGCCGTCGCCGAGAACGACGAAGAGATGATGGAGCTGTACCTGGAGGGCCAGGAGCCCACCACGGACCAGCTGCACGCGGCGATCCGCCGTATCACCATCAACTCCGGCAAGGGCGGCGACACCACCGTCACCCCGGTCTTCTGCGGCACCGCGTTCAAGAACAAGGGCGTGCAGCCCCTGCTCGACGCGGTCGTGCGCTACCTGCCGTCGCCGCTGGACGTCGAGGCCATCGAGGGCCACGCCGTCAACGACGCGGACGAGGTCATCAAGCGCCGTCCCTCCGAGGACGAGCCGCTGGCCGCGCTGGCCTTCAAGATCGCGAGCGACCCCCACCTGGGCAAGCTCACCTTCATCCGGGTGTACTCGGGCCGCCTTGAGGCCGGCTCGCAGGTCACCAACTCGGTGAAGGGCAAGAAGGAGCGCATCGGCAAGATCTACCGGATGCACGCGAACAAGCGTGAGGAGATCGAGTCGGTGGGTGCCGGTGACATCGTCGCCGTCATGGGTCTGAAGCAGACCACCACCGGTGAGACCCTCTGCGACCCGTCGCACCAGGTCATCCTGGAGTCGATGGAGTTCCCGGCCCCGGTCATCCAGGTCGCCATCGAGCCCAAGTCCAAGGGCGACCAGGAGAAGCTGGGTGTCGCCATCCAGCGTCTCGCCGAGGAGGACCCGTCCTTCCAGGTCCACACGGACGAGGAGACCGGCCAGACCATCATCGCGGGTATGGGCGAGCTGCACCTCGACGTGCTGGTCGACCGTATGAAGCGCGAGTTCAAGGTCGAGGCCAACGTCGGCAAGCCGCAGGTCGCCTACCGTGAGACCCTGCGCAAGGCCGTCGAGCGGCTGGACTACACGCACAAGAAGCAGACCGGTGGTTCCGGTCAGTTCGCGAAGGTCCAGATCGCGCTGGAGCCCCTTGAGGGCGACGGGTACGAGTTCGAGAACAAGGT
Source organism: Streptomyces sp. NRRL F-5755 (assembly GCF_001279365.1). NCBI lineage: Bacteria > Bacillati > Actinomycetota > Actinomycetes > Kitasatosporales > Streptomycetaceae > Streptomyces > Streptomyces sp. NRRL F-5755. The sequence goes on from NZ_LGCW01000059.1 coordinate 45,848, forward strand.
CACCGGTGGCCGTATCCCGCGGGAGTACATCCCGTCCGTGGACGCGGGCTGCCAGGAGGCCATGGAGTTCGGCGTGCTCGCCGGCTACCCGCTGACCGGCGTCAAGGTCGTGCTTCTCGACGGTGCCTTCCACGAGGTCGACTCCTCGGAGATGGCCTTCAAGATCGCCGGTTCGATGGCCTTCAAGGAGGCCGCCCGCAAGGCCAGCCCGGCCCTGCTGGAGCCGATGATGAAGGTCGAGGTGACGACGCCCGAGGACTACATGGGTGACGTCATCGGCGACATCAACTCGCGTCGCGGTCAGATCCAGTCCATGGAGGACCGCCACGGCGCCAAGCTCGTCACGGGCCTGGTTCCGCTCTCGGAGATGTTCGGCTACGTCGGAGACCTCCGCAGCAAGACCTCGGGTCGCGCAAGCTACTCGATGCAGTTCGACTCCTACGCCGAGGTTCCGCGGAACGTCGCCGAGGAGATCATCGCGAAGGCCAAGGGCGAGTAGTCCCGGCTCCCCCGAGTCGGAACACGCTTTAGGCTTGACACCGTCTGCCGGGGCCCGTCCCCGCCACCCCGCGGGGTGGGCCCCCGGCAGCCGGCACCCCAGCAAAGATCACCTGGCGCCGATGAGTAAGGCGTACAGAACCACTCCACAGGAGGACCCCAGTGGCGAAGGCGAAGTTCGAGCGGACTAAGCCGCACGTCAACATCGGCACCATCGGTCACATCGACCACGGTAAGACGACCCTCACGGCCGCCATTACCAAGGTGCTGCACGACGCGTACCCGGACCTGAACGAGGCCTCGGCCTTCGACCAGATCGACAAGGCTCCCGAGGAGCGCCAGCGCGGTATCACCATCTCGATCGCGCACGTCGAGTACCAGACGGAGAACCGTCACTACGCCCACGTCGACTGCCCCGGTCACGCGGACTACATCAAGAACATGATCACCGGTGCCGCCCAGATGGACGGCGCGATCCTCGTGGTCGCCGCGACCGACGGTCCGATGCCGCAGACCAAGGAGCACGTGCTCCTGGCCCGCCAGGTCGGCGTGCCCTACATCGTGGTGGCCCTGAACAAGGCCGACATGGTGGACGACGAGGAGATCCTGGAGCTCGTCGAGCTCGAGGTCCGTGAGCTCCTCTCGGAGTACGAGTTCCCGGGCGACGACGTTCCGGTCGTCAAGGTCTCGGCGCTCAAGGCGCTCGAGGGCGACAAGGAGTGGGGCCAGTCGGTCCTGAACCTGATGAACGCCGTCGACGAGGCCATCCCCTCGCCGGAGCGCGACACCGACAAGCCGTTCCTGATGCCGATCGAGGACGTCTTCACGATCACCGGCCGTGGCACCGTTGTCACCGGTCGTATCGAGCGTGGTGTCCTCAAGGTCAACGAGACCGTCGACATCATCGGCATCAAGACCGAGAAGACCACCACCACGGTCACCGGCATCGAGATGTTCCGCAAGCTGCTCGACGAGGGCCAGGCCGGTGAGAACGTCGGTCTGCTGCTCCGTGGCATCAAGCGCGAGGACGTCGAGCGCGGCCAGGTCATCATCAAGCCGGGCTCGGTCACCCCGCACACGGAGTTCGAGGCGCAGGCGTACATCCTGTCGAAGGACGAGGGTGGCCGCCACACCCCGTTCTTCAACAACTACCGCCCGCAGTTCTACTTCCGTACCACGGACGTGACCGGCGTCGTGACCCTCCCCGAGGGCACCGAGATGGTCATGCCGGGCGACAACACCTCCATGTCCGTCCAGCTGATCCAGCCGGTCGCCATGGAGGAGGGCCTGAAGTTCGCCATCCGTGAGGGTGGCCGGACCGTCGGCGCCGGCCAGGTCACCAAGATCGTCAAGTAATTCGACGGTCGGGGAGACCCGGCAGCTCTTTCGAGCGCTCGGGGAAGCCCCGCTCACCTTCGGGTGAGCGGGGCTTCTCGCTGTTCGGGGGCAGCGTCTTCTGCTCGCGCCCGCGGCTGCCTAGCATGTGCGGGTCGGCGCGTACCCCCTCGGGACGCGACCCTTCTGACGGAAGTGACGCCATGCTGCGCACCATGTTCAAGTCCAAGATCCACCGGGCCACCGTGACCCAGGCGGACCTGCACTACGTCGGCTCGGTGACGGTCGACGCCGACCTGCTGGACGCCGCCGATCTGCTCCCCGGCGAGCTGGTCCACATCGTCGACATCACCAACGGCGCCCGCCTGGAGACGTACATCATCGAGGGCGAGCGCGGCTCCGGTGTCCTGGGCATCAACGGCGCCGCCGCACACCTCGTACACCCCGGCGACCTGGTGATCCTCATCAGCTACGCGCAGGTGGACGACGCGGAGGCCCGTACGCTGCGGCCGCGCGTGGTGCACGTGGACGCGGCCAACCGGATCGTCGGTGTGGGGGCGGACGCCTCGGAGCCGGTACCGGGCGGCGACGACCGGCGGAGCCCCGGGGCGGTGGCGGCGCGGCCGGCGGTCTGACGGGCGCGGGGGTGCAGAGGCCGGGCTCGGCGGACCGGAAGGCGTGATCGCGGTCCGGACGGTTCTGCCTCTACGAGGGAGAGCGGTTTTCGGCCGTACGCGGCTGTGCGGCCCCCGGTGCCCCGGCCGCCGGTCCGGCGCCCAGCGTGGCCAGCCAGCCGCGCAGTACGGCCCCGGCCATCCGCTCGGCCCCGGCCCGGTCGTTGCGTACGTCGCCGGGCCCGTCGCCACCGCCGTCGGGCTGCCGCCGGTGGAAGGCAGCGATGGCCTGGTCGTCGGCCGGGTACTCGGCCCCGCACTCCACCCGGAGCATGATCTTCGCGAGCAGGGCGGTGGCCTTGTAGAGCGCGTGCGGGTCCGGGGCGTCCAGCAGGAGCTGCCTGCGGAGGGTGACGGCGGCCCGCACCCCGTCGCGCAGGCTGCCGTCCGCGTACGTCACCGCGTCCGGTACGGGCAGGGCGAGGCCGGGGGCGCACCACAGGGGAGCGATGGCGCCCGCCCCGCTCAGGGTGAGGACGTGCAGCAGCTGCGGTGGCAGGGCGCCCGCGCGGAACTCGTCCTCGGTGAGGACCGTCATCGTCAGCCGCACCCCGGCCAGCTCGGGCGCCAGGTCGGCGCGTACCTGCCGGAGCCGGGGGAGCCGGTCCTGCGGCGCCAGGACGAGGACGTCCAGGTCGCTCCAGCCGTGCTCGTACGTCCCCCGGGCCGCGCTGCCGGTCACCGCGATCAGGTCCACGACGGGGGAGGGCCGGGTGAGCCGCTCGCGCAGCGCGCGCAGGTAGACGCCGAGGCATGGCGGCAACCCCAGGCTGTGGACGGAGACGGGCTTCGGCGTCCGGAACGTCCAGGCCGAATCGAAGGCCAGGCGGTCGAGACCGCGCTGAAGGGACAGTCGGGCCCAGGGAGCGGCGGCCCGCCCGGCAGGCGGCCCGTCCTGGACGCGCAGCCGGTCGCCGAAGAGCTTCCGCAGCTCCGCGAGCGCGTCGGCGTCACGTACGGGCTCGACACTCACCCGATCGAGGAAGGGATGCGCGGCGCAGTACCGGTCGAGGCCGTCGGTGAGGCATTCGGCCCAGGTCCGGGCGTCGGACGCCGCCTCGCCGACCAGGTGCGCGGCATCCAGGCGGGCATAGCCGCGCCGGGTCCGCAGGTATTCGCCCGCGGCCTCGCGCGCCTGGTCGCTGCCGCCGCCGAGCGCCACCACCCGTACGCGCGAGAGCGCACATTCCGGCACCGCTGGGTACAGCCGGTGGAGGCACTGCCGCAGTTCGTGCTGTACGTCGATGACCGGCCGGTCGCCGACGACGACGGCCGTGTCGAACCGACCTTCGTCGACCAGGCGGTGAATCTGCTCGTGCAGCCGCCGCCGGTAGTTCTCCAGGAGCCCGTTCGGCGCCGGTGACCGGGCCAGACCGCGCGCGACATCCTGTGCTGGGTCCTCGTCGTGCAGCAGGACGATGCCGTACTCGCTCTCCTCGGCGGCGTACAGAGCGGCGCGGTACGGGGCGAGCACGGCGCGCGCGTCATCGGCCGCGCGCGCCGTCGAACGCTTCTCGCGCACCGAGGCCACCGCAGCCAGCGTCGCCTCCAGCATGGGCAGGCCCTGCCGTACGCAGCGCAGGCCACCCGCGTGCGGCTGTCGCGTGCGGGCCAGGAAGGAGGCGGCCAGCACATCCGCCAGCTCCTGGTACGAAGCGCCTTGGAGCCACCAGCCGGTGGGGTCCGTACCGATGAGCGTCGGCCACTGCGGGACGTGCTCCTCCGCGGGACGGCAGACATCGAGCTGCGGGGCACGGCGGGCCAGCAGCCGCAGCTGCGTGCCCTTCCCCACGTGGGCCGGGCCGCTCACGGCGATGACGCGGGGCGGCGCCGACGGGCCGTTTTCGGCCGGTGGGCTCAGGGGCATGGCACTTCCTCCGGTGGTGGAAAGTCCGGGCGGGGGATTTCGGCAGGGTGGTGTGCATAGGCGGTCGGATTGATTCCTCGGTACGGGGATCTCTTTGCGAAGGGTTTATCGGTGAGCCGATCATCGGTTGTACGGTCCGGAAAGGCGCGCGTAAGGGGCGGCCGGTTCCGTCGTTCCGCCTTACGGATATCGGTGTGGCGGGGAGCGCGGGACACGAGGCCGCGCGTGCTGGCACACGCCTCCGGCGCCGGGCCCGCGGGAAGCCGGGAGGGCCCCGCCCCTTCTGCCCCTCGGCACGGGAGTCAGGATTCCCTTGGCGGGGGCCTTCAGTCACCGGCTTTCGAGCTTCATTCGGACGGCTTCCATTTCTTGTGAGCTATAGGATTTTGCGGCGAATCGGAATAGGGGGCGCAATGCGTCGCGACGACGAGCCGGAGCGCAGGGGAGCGGGGCGTGCGACCGCGGAAGACCGGGGCGCGGGGTGTGGCGCGCACGAATTGCCGAACGCCATCCGTCATTTGGAGTAACGTACTGATGTCGGAGCGTGACGGGTCTGGGAGGGTCGGCGCGCGCCGAGGGGGATCAGGCGTCGCCACAAGAAGTCCCGTCGGCACCAGAGGAGTCAGCCTCTCGTGGTACTTGCTCACCCCGTCGCCCCCGCCGCGCGCGGCGCCGGCCCCGCAGCCGTCCCGAAGCCGTCCGCGTGTCGCGGCCCCTGGGGGTCGTCCGTATCCGCCGACGGGCGGTGAGCGGGTGGTCGGCAGCGAGATCAGGCCCTGCGACCACCCCAAGAAGGACGTACGCCGCGTCCTGGAGAAGTGGACCGCCCGGGGCTGGGTGTTGCGCAAGGACGGGCACTGGGGGCGTCTCTACTGCCCGTGCGAGGGCCGCTGCACGGTCATTCCCGTGGCGGGCACGCCGCGCAGCCCGACCGCGCACGCCCGGGTGATCGACCGGCTGGCGGCCCGCTGCCCGCTGCCCGGGGAGGCGCCGAACCGCAGTCTGACGGGCATGCCGCGCGGCGAAGCGTGACCACTGCGTCAACTGAGGTGGGCCGTCGGGGTCCGTGTGTTTTGCGACAGTTGCTCTGGCAGGGTGCGACAGGCTTTGTCATGCTTTGTCTGTTGACGAACGACAACGGACTCTGCGACCCTGCGGAAGGACTAGGGGGACGCCGCCATGGACTACGACTTCACCTTCGTCGTCACGGGCGCGACCGTCGACGACCAGGACGCCGTCGACGCGCTGCGCGAAACCTGTGACGCCCTCCTGGCGCGGGCCGGCGGCGTCGACCTGCTCAGCGTCAGCTGGCCCGGCGACTGCGCCGTGCAGGCCGCCCTCGAAGCCGCGTCGGCCGTACGGGCCACCGCGCCGCGCCTGCGGGTGTGCCGCCTCGACCGCGACCTGGTCGGCATACACGAGATCGCCGAACGCACCGGACGCTCGCGGCAGAACGTCGCGCAGTGGGTCGCCGGCGCGCGCAAGGCCCGGGGCGCGCCCTTCCCGGCGCCCGAGGGGACCGTCGGCCGGTCGCAGGCGTGGCTGTGGTCCGAGGTCAACCGCTGGCTCGCCGGGCACGGCATGGACGACGGCGCCGCGCACCCCACGCGCGAGGAGATGGCCCAGATCGACGTCGCGCTGGCCGGGCGGATCTCGCTGACCTTCCGCTTCGCCACCACCCCGGGCTTCAAGGACGGGCGCCAGCGCGTCATCGACGAGCTGCGCAGCCGCCACATAAGCCGCTTCCTGACCCTGCTGGCGGGGTTCGACGGGACGACGGACGAGCACGGCAACCACGTCCTGGTCGTGGCCGACGCGCGGGAGCCCGCGCGCGGCGTGATGGAGTGCGTGGCGCGCTTCCCGCACGACGCGGTGCTGGTCACCGAGACGGACCGGTTCACCGTCACCGTGCTGTCCAGCCGCGGCCCGGCCCGCTCCGGCCGCGTCGTGCCCGTACCGGCGACGGCCACCGTCGGCGAGTGGCTCCGCCTGGTCCGGGACCACCCGCGCGCCGCCTTCGCCATGGAGACCGGGGACCGCCGTACGGAGGAGCCCGCCCGTATCCAGTGGCAGATGGCGATCGCGGCGTGACGCAGCGCGCGGGCCCGCCCTGGCCTGCGAAAACGCGTCCCGTACCGGCCGGATTCGGCGTGTCGTCGACGGGTCCGTGCAATCGGCGCCCCCGGATCGGTGTACGATCTCCGGCTTGATTGGCGGCGTTCGCCGCTCGTATGGCACACTGTCCAGGTTGCTCGGTTGAGTGCCGATGCTGCGCGCCTCCCGCCGGGAGGACTGGAAGCGAGTCCTAGGTATTCGTCGCCTCATGATTTACATCGAAAGGTGTAGGGGCGGAAGTACGGGAATCTTCCGGGAAGCGTCAGCGGGGTGCCTCAGCCAGGCGCCCGGTGGGTGTTCATCCCCCACGTTCTCCTTCTCGAAGGATCGCCCTTGCGGAGATCTGCGGGAAGGGGCGCGACACGCCCGACCGCGTGGGTCGGTGGATGAACGGCAACGTACCGGGTCCCAGAGCGTTACGAGAGACAGGACTACGAAGTAGCCATGGCGGGACAGAAGATCCGCATCCGGCTCAAGGCCTACGACCACGAGGTCATCGACACGTCGGCGAAGAAGATCGTCGAGACGGTGACCCGTACTGGTGCGTCGGTCGCGGGCCCGGTGCCGCTCCCCACCGAAAAGAACGTGTACTGCGTCATCAAGTCGCCGCACAAGTACAAGGACTCGCGCGAGCACTTCGAGATGCGCACGCACAAGCGCCTGATCGACATCCTCGACCCGACGCCGAAGACCGTTGACTCCCTGATGCGACTCGACCTTCCGGCCGGTGTCGACATCGAGATCAAGCTCTGAGGGTCGGTGATCTGAGAATGGCTAAGCAGATCAAGGGCATCCTGGGCGAGAAGCTCGGCATGACCCAGGTCTGGGACGACAACAACCGTGTCGTCCCGGTGACCGTGGTGAAGGCCGGCCCCTGCGTCGTGACCCAGGTGCGCACCAGTGACACGGACGGCTACGACTCCGTCCAGATCGCCTTCGGCGAGATCGACCCGCGCAAGGTGAACAAGCCCCTCAAGGGCCACTTCGCGAAGGCCGACGTCACCCCCCGCCGTCACCTCGTCGAGGTCCGTACCGCTGACGCCAGCGAGTACACCCTCGGCCAGGAGCTGACCGCCGAGACCTTCGAGTCCGGCGTCAAGGTGGACGTGACCGGCAAGAGCAAGGGCAAGGGCTTCGCCGGTGTCATGAAGCGTCACGGCTTCCACGGCGGCAAGGCTTCGCACGGTGCCCACCGCGTGCACCGCAAGCCGGGCTCCATCGGTGGCTGCGCCACCCCGGGCCGCGTGTTCAAGGGCATGCGGATGGCCGGCCGTATGGGCAACGAGCGGGTCACCACCCAGAACCTGACCGTCCATGCCGTTGACGCGGAGAAGGGTCTGCTGCTCATCAAGGGCGCAGTTCCTGGTCCGAACGGCGGCCTCGTCCTGGTCCGTACCGCGGCCAAGGGGGCCTGAGGTAACCGATGAGCACCATTGACATCCTTTCGCCGGCAGGCGACAAGGCCGGGACCGTCGAGCTCCCCGCGGAGATCTTCGACGCGAAGGTCAGCATCCCGCTGATCCACCAGGTCGTTGTCGCGCAGCTGGCCGCGGCCCGTCAGGGCACGCACAAGACCAAGACCCGTGGCGAGGTCCGCGGCGGTGGCAAGAAGCCGTACCGCCAGAAGGGCACCGGCCGCGCGCGTCAGGGCTCGACCCGTGCGCCGCAGTTCGCCGGCGGTGGCGTCGTCCACGGCCCCGTGCCGCGTGACTACAGCCAGCGGACCCCGAAGAAGATGAAGGCCGCCGCCCTGCGCGGTGCCCTCACCGACCGGGCCCGCAACAGCCGCATCCACGTCGTCTCCGGCGTGGTCGAGGGCGAGATCTCCACCAAGGCCGCCAAGGTTCTCCTCGGCAAGATCAGCGAGCGCAAGCATGTGCTGCTGGTCGCCGAGCGCGCCGACGAGGCCGCGTGGCTGTCCGCCCGCAACCTGCCCCAGGTCCACATCCTGGAGCCGGGCCAGCTGAACACGTACGACGTGCTCGTCTCCGACGACGTGGTCTTCACCAAGGCCGCCTTCGAGTCCTTCGTGTCTGGCCCCAAGGCCGTTGAGACCGAAGGGAGCGCCGCCTGATGGCTGAGGCGACCGTTACCAGCAAGTCCTTCACGGACCCGCGCGACATTCTCGTCAAGCCGGTCGTGTCCGAGAAGAGCTACGCGCTGCTGGACGAGAACAAGTACACGTTCGTCGTCGACCCGCGTGCGAACAAGACCCAGATCAAGCAGGCCGTCGAGGCGGTCTTCTCGGTCAAGGTCACCGGGGTCAACACGATCAACCGGCAGGGCAAGCGCAAGCGCACCCGCACCGGTTTCGGCAAGCGCGCCAACACCAAGCGCGCCATCGTGACCCTCGCCGAGGGCGACCGTATCGACATCTTCGGCGGCCCGGTCTCCTAACGGAGTCCGAGTCGTCCGGAATCGGACGAGGACTGAGAAATGGGTATCCGCAAGTACAAGCCGACGACCCCGGGCCGTCGTGGCTCCAGCGTCGCCGACTTTGTCGAGATCACGCGGTCCACGCCGGAGAAGTCGCTGGTCCGCCCGCTGCACAGCAAGGGCGGCCGTAACAACGCCGGTCGTGTGACCGTTCGCCACCAGGGCGGTGGCCACAAGCGCGCCTACCGCGTGATCGACTTCCGTCGTCACGACAAGGACGGCGTGCCGGCCAAGGTCGCGCACATCGAGTACGACCCGAACCGCACCGCTCGCATCGCGCTGCTCCACTACGCGGACGGCGAGAAGCGCTACATCATCGCCCCCCGTGGCCTGGTGCAGGGCGCCCGCATCGAGAACGGCCAGGGCGCCGACATCAAGCCGGGCAACAACCTGCCGCTGCGCTACATCCCGGTCGGTACGACGATCCACGCCATCGAGCTGCGGCCCGGCGGCGGCGCGAAGTTCGCCCGCTCCGCGGGTGCCTCCGTGCAGCTGCTGGCGAAGGAGGGCTCCATGGCCCACCTCCGTATGCCGTCCGGTGAGATCCGCCTGGTCGACGTGCGCTGCCGCGCCACCGTCGGCGAGGTCGGCAACGCCGAGCAGTCGAACATCAACTGGGGCAAGGCCGGCCGTATGCGCTGGAAGGGCGTCCGCCCGACCGTGCGTGGTGTCGTGATGAACCCGGTCGACCACCCGCACGGTGGTGGTGAGGGCAAGACCTCCGGTGGTCGCCACCCGGTCTCGCCGTGGGGCCAGAAGGAGGGTCGTACGCGTTCGCCGAAGAAGGCTTCGAACAAGTACATCGTCCGCCGCCGCAAGACGAACAAGAAGCGCTAGGAGCGGGTTTAGATGCCGCGTAGTCTCAAGAAGGGGCCCTTCGTCGACGACCACCTCGCCAAGAAGGTGGATGTCCAGAACGAAGCCGGCACCAAGAACGTCATCAAGACCTGGTCCCGCCGCTCGATGATCGTCCCGGCCATGCTCGGCCACACGATCGCGGTGCACGACGGCCGCAAGCACGTCCCGGTGTTCGTCACCGAGTCGATGGTCGGCCACAAGCTCGGCGAGTTTGCGCCGACCCGCACCTTCCGCGGCCACGAGAAGGACGACCGCAAGTCGCGTCGTCGCTGATCGACCGGAGTGCGAAGACTATGACTGACACCGAAGGGACAACCATGGAAGCCAGGGCCCAGGCGCGGTACATCCGCGTCACGCCCATGAAGGCCCGCCGCGTGGTGGACCTTATCCGTGGCATGGATGCCACGGAGGCTCAGGCGGTCCTGCGTTTCGCCCCGCAGGCCGCGAGCGTGCCCGTCGGCAAGGTGCTGGACAGCGCCATTGCCAACGCCGCGCACAACTACGACCACACGGACGCCTCCACGCTGGTCATCAGCGAGGCGTACGTAGACGAGGGTCCGACCCTGAAGCGGTTCCGTCCGCGTGCCCAGGGCCGTGCCTACCGGATCCGCAAGCGGACCAGCCACATCACCGTGGTCGTCAGCAGCAAGGAAGGAACCCGGTAATGGGCCAGAAGGTAAACCCGCACGGGTTCCGGCTCGGCATCACCACCGACTTCAAGTCGCGTTGGTACGCCGACAAGCTGTACAAGGACTACGTCAAGGAAGACGTCGCCATTCGTCGCATGATGACGAAGGGCATGGAGCGCGCCGGTATCTCGAAGGTGGAGATCGAGCGCACCCGTGAGCGCGTCCGCGTCGACATCCACACCGCTCGTCCGGGCATCGTCATCGGCCGCCGCGGCGCCGAGGCCGACCGCATCCGCGGCGAACTGGAGAAGCTGACCGGCAAGCAGGTCCAGCTGAACATCCTCGAGGTCAAGAACCCCGAGACCGATGCTCAGCTCGTGGCCCAGGCCGTCGCCGAGCAGCTGTCCTCCCGCGTCTCCTTCCGTCGCGCCATGCGCAAGAGCATGCAGTCGACGATGAAGGCCGGCGCCAAGGGCATCAAGATCCAGTGTGGTGGCCGTCTCGGCGGCGCCGAGATGTCGCGCTCGGAGTTCTACCGCGAGGGCCGCGTGCCCCTGCACACCCTCCGCGCCAACGTCGACTACGGCTTCTTCGAGGCCAAGACCACCTTCGGCCGCATCGGTGTGAAGGTCTGGATCTACAAGGGCGACGTCAAGAACATCGCCGAGGTCCGCGCCGAGAACGCCGCCGCCCGTGCGGGCAACCGCCCGGCCCGCGGTGGCAACGACCGTCCGCGCCGCGGTGGCGAGCGTGGCGGCCGTGGCGGCCGCAAGCCGCAGCAGAACGCCGCTGCCGAGGCCCCCAAGGCCGAGGCCGCTGCCGCTGCTCCGGCTGCTGAGAGCACCGGAACGGAGGGCTGACCGACATGCTGATCCCTCGCAGGGTCAAGCACCGCAAGCAGCACCACCCGAAGCGCAACGGTATGGCCAAGGGTGGCACCGAGCTTGCCTTCGGTGAGTACGGCATTCAGGCCGTGACCCCCGCCTACGTGACGAACCGGCAGATCGAGTCCGCTCGTATCGCCATGACCCGTCACATCAAGCGTGGCGGCAAGGTCTGGATCAACATTTACCCGGACCGCCCGCTGACGAAGAAGCCGGCCGAGACCCGCATGGGTTCCGGTAAGGGTTCTCCGGAGTGGTGGGTCGCGAACGTCAAGCCCGGTCGGGTGATGTTCGAGCTGTCCTTCCCGAACGAAAAGGTTGCGAAGGAGGCGCTGACCCGCGCCGCCCACAAGCTTCCGATGAAGTGCCGCATCGTGCGGCGCGAGGCAGGTGAGTCGTGATGGCGGCCGGTACCAAGGCGACCGAGCTGCGCGAGCTGAACAACGAGGACCTCGTTGGGAAGCTTCGTGAGGCCAAGGAGGAGCTGTTCAACCTCCGCTTCCAGGCGGCGACCGGACAGCTTGAGAACCACGGCCGGCTGAAGGCCGTCCGCAAGGACATCGCCCGGATCTACACCCTGATGCGTGAGCGCGAGCTCGGCATCGAGACGGTGGAGAGCGCCTGATGAGCGAGAAGAATGTGACTGAGACGAACGAGCGCGGTTTCCGCAAGACCCGCGAGGGTCTGGTCGTCAGCGACAAGATGGACAAGACCGTCGTCGTCGCCGTCGAGGACCGTGTCAAGCACGCGCTGTACGGCAAGGTCATCCGCCGTACGAACAAGCTCAAGGCGCACGACGAGCAGAACGCTGCCGGTGTCGGCGACCGCGTCCTCCTGATGGAGACGCGTCCGCTTTCGGCGAGCAAGCGCTGGCGCATCGTCGAGATCCTCGAGAAGGCCAAGTAAGGAATTTCCCGTTCGGGAATTCCGCTAGATACCGCCTGGGGGGTTTCCCCCAGGTCAGTTCCGCCAGGCTCGGCGGTGGGCCTCCGCAGTGAGGCCCCCGCCGGGAACCGGCAGACGATCAGGAGATAGACGTGATCCAGCAGGAGTCGCGGCTTCGGGTCGCCGACAACACGGGTGCGAAGGAAATTCTCACCATCCGTGTTCTCGGTGGTTCGGGCCGCCGCTACGCGGGCATCGGTGACGTCATCGTCGCCACCGTCAAGGACGCGATCCCCGGTGGCAACGTGAAGAAGGGTGACGTCGTCAAGGCGGTCATCGTTCGCACCGTCAAGGAGCGCCGCCGTCCGGACGGCTCGTACATCCGCTTCGACGAGAACGCGGCCGTCATCCTCAAGAACGATGGCGACCCCCGCGGCACCCGCATCTTCGGCCCCGTGGGCCGGGAGCTGCGCGAGAAGAAGTTCATGAAGATCATCTCGCTCGCGCCGGAGGTGCTGTAACCGATGAAGATCAAGAAGGGCGACCTGGTCCAGATCATCACCGGCAAGGACAAGGGCAAGCAGGGCAAGGTCATCGCGGCCTTCCCCCGCGAGGACCGTGTCCTGGTCGAGGGTGTCAACCGGGTCAAGAAGCACACCAAGGCCGGTCAGACCGCTCGTGGCTCCAAGACCGGCGGCATCGTGACGACCGAGGCCCCGATCCACGTGAGCAACGTGCAGCTCGTCGTGGAGAAGGACGGCAAGAAGGTCGTCACCCGCGTCGGGTACCGCTTCGACGACGAAGGCAACAAGATCCGCGTTGCCAAGCGGACCGGTGAGGACATCTGATGACTGCCACCACCAACGCGCCGCGCCTCAAGCAGCGCTACCGCGAAGAGATCGCCGGGAAGCTGAAGGACGAGTTCTCCTACGAGAACGTCATGCAGATCCCCGGTCTGACCAAGATCGTGGTCAACATGGGTGTGGGCGACGCCGCCCGCGACTCCAAGCTGATCGAGGGCGCCATCCGCGACCTCACCACGATCACCGGCCAGAAGCCGGCCGTCACCAAGGCCCGTAAGTCCATCGCGCAGTTCAAGCTGCGCGAGGGCCAGCCGATCGGTGCCCACGTCACCCTCCGCGGTGACCGCATGTGGGAGTTCCTGGACCGCCTGCTGTCGCTCGCGCTCCCGCGCATCCGCGACTTCCGTGGTCTGTCCCCGAAGCAGTTCGACGGTCGGGGCAACTACACCTTCGGTCTCACGGAGCAGGTCATGTTCCACGAGATCGACCAGGACAAGATCGACCGGCAGCGGGGCATGGACATCACCGTGGTCACCACGGCGTCCAACGACGATGAGGGCCGCGCCCTGCTTCGTCACCTCGGCTTCCCGTTCAAGGAGAACTGACCGTGGCGAAGAAGGCTCTGATCGCTAAGGCGGCCCGCAAGCCGAAGTTCGCTGTGCGCGCGTACACGCGTTGCCAGCGCTGCGGCCGGCCGCACTCCGTGTACCGCAAGTTCGGCCTGTGCCGCGTGTGCCTCCGTGAGATGGCTCACCGTGGCGAGCTGCCGGGCGTGACCAAGAGCTCCTGGTAACACCCCTTCCCGTTCGTCCGACCAGCGCCCGCACGGGCGCCCGGCGGACGAAAGGAGTCACGTGGGTGGTTCCGGAGTCTCTCGGTAAGCATCTGTTCGGCGGGGCCCCGCCCTTTGATCCCGTAGGGTAGAAGGGTTGGGCGCCCCGCCGCCCAGGAACGACTTACTACGCCGAAGGTCCCCGCGCCGCACCCGTCCCGACCCTGATCGGGGAGAGGGATGGCGCATACAGGAAACCCCGGCGAGAGAGGCCGAAGGCCAATTCATGACCATGACTGACCCCATCGCAGACATGCTCACGCGTCTGCGGAACGCGAACTCGGCGTACCACGACACCGTCGTGATGCCGCACAGCAAGATCAAGTCGCACATCGCGGAGATCCTCCAGCAGGAGGGTTACATCACCGGCTGGAAGGTCGAGGACGCCGAGGTCGGCAAGAACCTCATCCTCGAGCTGAAGTTCGGTCCCAACCGCGAGCGCTCGATCGCCGGCATCAAGCGCATCTCGAAGCCGGGCCTGCGGGTCTACGCAAAGTCCACCAACCTGCCGAAGGTGCTCGGCGGCCTGGGCGTGGCGATCATCTCCACGTCGCACGGTCTCCTCACCGGTCAGCAGGCCAGCAAGAAGGGCGTAGGCGGAGAAGTTCTCGCCTACGTCTGGTAATTCGGGAACGGAGGAATAGCTAATGTCGCGTATTGGCAAGCTGCCCATCCAGGTTCCCGCTGGTGTGGACGTCACCATCGACGGCCGCACGGTTTCGGTGAAGGGTCCCAAGGGCTCCCTGCAGCACACCGTCGCCGCGCCCATCGAGGTCGCCAAGGGTGAGGACGGCGTCATCAACGTCACCCGCCCGAACGACGAGCGTCAGAACAAGGCCCTGCACGGCCTGTCCCGCACGCTGGTGGCGAACATGATCACCGGCGTGACCCAGGGATTCACCAAGGCGCTCGAGATCAGCGGTGTCGGTTACCGCGTCCAGGCGAAGGGCTCCAACCTGGAGTTCTCGCTCGGTTACAGCCACCCGATCCTGGTCGAGGCGCCCGAGGGCATCTCGTTCAAGGTCGAGTCCCCGACCAAGCTGAGCGTCGAGGGCATCGACAAGCAGAAGGTCGGCGAGGTCGCCGCGAACATCCGCAAGCTGCGCAAGCCCGACCCGTACAAGGCCAAGGGCGTCAAGTACGCCGGCGAGGTCATCCGCCGCAAGGTCGGAAAGGCTGGTAAGTAAGCCATGGCATACGGTGTGAAGGTCGCGAAGGGCGACGCCTACAAGCGCGCCGCCGCCAAGCGTCGCCACATCCGCATCCGCAAGCGGATTTCGGGTACGCCGGAGCGTCCGCGTCTGGTCGTGACGCGGTCCAACCGCGGCATCGCCGCCCAGGTCATCGACGACATCAAGGGTCACACCCTGGCGTCGGCGTCGACCCTGGACGCGTCGATCCGCGGTGGCGAGGGCAACAAGACGGACCTGGCCAAGCAGGTCGGTTCCCTGGTCGCCGAGCGCGCCAAGGCCGCCGGCGTCGAGGCCGTCGTGTTCGACCGTGGTGGTAAGCAGTACGCCGGGCGGATTGCCGCTCTGGCCGATGCAGCCCGCGAAGCCGGACTGAAGTTCTAAGTCCCGGTTCCGTAGCTACTGGGCCCCTCCAGCGCCGGTGACGGTGTCCGGAGGGAGTAACAGAGAGAGGTAATTCCAATGGCTGGACCCCAGCGCCGCGGCAGCGGTGCCGGTGGCGGCGAGCGGCGGGACCGTAAGGACCGGCGGGACGGCGGCGCAGCTGCCGAGAAGACCGCTTACGTCGAGCGGGTTGTCGCAATCAACCGCGTCGCCAAGGTTGTGAAGGGTGGTCGTCGCTTCAGCTTCACCGCGCTGGTCGTGGTGGGCGACGGTGACGGCACCGTGGGTGTCGGTTACGGCAAGGCCAAGGAGGTGCCGGCCGCCATCGCCAAGGGTGTGGAGGAGGCCAAG
This sequence comes from Streptomyces sp. NRRL F-5755, assembly GCF_001279365.1. NCBI lineage: Bacteria > Bacillati > Actinomycetota > Actinomycetes > Kitasatosporales > Streptomycetaceae > Streptomyces > Streptomyces sp. NRRL F-5755. The sequence goes on from NZ_LGCW01000059.1 coordinate 61,589, forward strand.
AAGCACTTCTTCAAGGTCCCCCGTATCGCCGGCACCATCCCGCACCCGATCCAGGGCGAAGAGGCTGCGGGCGTCGTCCTGCTCAAGCCGGCTTCCCCCGGTACCGGTGTGATCGCCGGTGGCCCGGTGCGCGCCGTCCTGGAGTGCGCGGGCATCCACGACGTGCTGAGCAAGTCGCTCGGCTCGTCGAACCCGATCAACATCGTGCACGCCACGGTGGCCGCTCTGCGGGGCCTGCAGCGCCCCGAGGAGATCGCCGCCCGTCGTGGCCTGCCGCTGGAGGACGTTGCTCCCGCCGCTCTGCTGCGGGCGCGTGCCGGGGTGAACGCGTAATGGCTTCGCTCAAGATCACGCAGACCAAGTCCATCATCGGCAGCAAGCAGAACCACCGCGACACCCTGCGTTCGCTCGGCCTCAAGCGGGTCAACGACGTGGTTGTCAAGGAGGACCGCCCCGAGTACCGCGGCATGGTGCACACCGTCCGCCACCTCGTGACGGTCGAGGAGGTCGACTGACATGGCGGAGAACAACCCGCTGAAGGTCCACAACCTCCGTCCTGCCCCGGGCGCCAAGACCGCCAAGACCCGTGTGGGTCGTGGTGAGGCGTCCAAGGGTAAGACCGCTGGTCGTGGTACCAAGGGCACGAAGGCCCGTTACCAGGTTCCGGAGCGCTTCGAGGGCGGCCAGATGCCGCTGCACATGCGCCTCCCGAAGCTGAAGGGCTTCAAGAACCCCGCCCACAAGCAGTTCCAGGTCGTGAACCTGGACAAGCTGGCCGCGCTCTACCCGCAGGGTGGCGAGGTCACGGTGGCCGACCTGGTCGCCAAGGGCGCGGTGCGCAAGAACGAGCTCGTCAAGGTCCTGGGCCAGGGCGAGATCTCCGTGGCGCTGACGGTGACGGTGGACTCCGTTTCCGGCTCCGCCAAGGAGAAGATCACCGCTGCCGGTGGCAGCGTCACCGAGCTCATCTGAGCTCAGTGAATCAACTGACCGGGGATGCCCACGTATTGGGGCATCCCCGGTCGGTCGTTCCAAGGGGGGCCTGGTCGCCGGTAAGGTGGCGTGCACTGTTGCTGTATTTTCCGGGGGTTCTTCCCCCGGGCCCCCACCGCGTGGGCTAATGTCTGCGCGGTTTTGGCCGCTTTGTATCCGTCGATCCTTTAGACCGTCACCTCTCGCTCCAGAGGCGGGAGGCGCAGGAGGCACCGTGCTCACCGCGTTCGCCCGAGCGTTCAAGACGCCCGACCTGCGCAAGAAGCTGCTGTTCACATTGGGCATCGTGCTCGTCTACCGGCTCGGAGCGCACGTTCCGGTGCCGGGGGTGAACTACTCCAATGTCGAAACCTGCATGAAGCAGGCCGGCGCCAATGGCGGTCTCTTCGGCCTGGTGAACATGTTCAGCGGTGGTGCGCTGCTCCAGATCACGATCTTCGCGCTGGGGATCATGCCGTACATCACGGCAAGCATCATCCTCCAGCTGCTGACCGTGGTCATCCCCCGTCTGGAGGCCCTGAAGAAAGAGGGGCAGTCCGGACAGGCGAAGATCACCCAGTACACCCGGTACCTGACCGTCGCGCTGGCGGTCCTCCAGGGCACCGGCCTGGTCGCCACCGCCAAGGGCGGTCAGCTCTTCCAGGGCTGCCAGGTGGCCAACCAGATCGTGCCGAGCGACTCGATCTTCACCACGATCACCATGGTGATCACGATGACCGCCGGTACGGCCATGGTCATGTGGCTCGGTGAGCTGGTCACCGACCGCGGCATCGGCAACGGCATGTCGATCCTGATGTTCGTCGGCATCGCGGCCGGCTTCCCCGGCTCGCTGTGGCAGATCAAGCTGTCCGGCAAGCTGGCCGACGGCTGGATCGAGTTCTTCTCCGTCATCGTGGTGGGCCTGGCCATGGTCGCCCTGGTGGTCTTCGTCGAGCAGGCCCAGCGGCGTATCCCCGTGCAGTACGCCAAGCGGATGATCGGCCGCCGCTCGTACGGCGGCACGTCCACCTACATCCCGCTGAAGGTGAACCAGGCGGGCGTCATCCCCGTCATCTTCGCCTCGTCGCTGCTCTACATCCCGGCCCTGGTGGCCCAGTTCAGCGGCTCGAAGGCGAGCTGGGCGGTCTGGATCGAGACCAACTTCACCAAGGGCAACCACCCGGTCTACATCGTCACGTACTTCCTGCTGATCGTCTTCTTCGCGTTCTTCTACGTCGCCATCTCCTTCAACCCCGAGGAAGTTGCCGACAACATGAAGAAGTATGGTGGCTTCATCCCGGGCATCCGGGCTGGTCGCCCCACGGCCGAGTACCTCAGCTACGTGCTCAACCGGATCACGTGGCCGGGCTCGCTGTACCTGGGTCTGATCGCGCTTGTGCCAACAGTGGCGTTGGTGCTGTTCAAGGCCAACCAGAACTTCCCGTTCGGCGGGACGAGCATCCTGATCATCGTGGGTGTGGGTCTGGAGACCGTGAAGCAGATCGAGAGCCAGCTCCAGCAGCGCAACTACGAAGGGTTCCTCCGCTGATGCGAATCGTCCTCGTCGGGCCTCCTGGGGCAGGCAAGGGTACGCAGGCCGCGTACCTGGCCAAGAACCTCTCGATCCCGCACATCTCCACGGGCGACCTGTTCCGCGCCAACATCAGCCAGGGCACGGACCTGGGCAAAGAGGCCAAGTCCTACATGGACGCGGGCAACCTGGTGCCCGACTCGGTGACGATCGCGATGGCCGAGGACCGGATGGACCAGCCGGACGCCGAGGACGGCTTCCTGCTGGACGGCTTCCCGCGCAACATCGGCCAGGCCGAGGCGCTGGACGCCTACCTCAAGGGCAAGGGCGTGAAGCTGGACGCCGTCCTGGACCTGGAGGTCCCGGAGGACGAGGTGGTCAAGCGGATCGCCGGCCGCCGGATCTGCCGCAACGACAGCAGCCATGTCTTCCACGTGGACTACCACAAGCCGAAGACCGAGGGTGTCTGCGACATCTGCGGCGGCGACCTCTACCAGCGCGAGGACGACCGCGAGGAGACCGTCCGCAAGCGGCTGGAGGTCTACCACACGGAGACCGAGCCGATCATCGACCACTACAAGGCGCAGGACCTGGTCGTCACGATCCCGGCCCTGGGCAAGGTGGACGAGGTCACCCAGCGCGCGATGGCCGCGCTCGACAAGGGCGAGTAGTTCCCCGAAGATCAGCGCTTACGGCCGCGGTGCCCGGGTACGGGACCGCGGCCGTATCGTGTAATGGCGCGGCCCGGTGCCGCGGCAGCGTCGTAGTAGTCGGTTTGAGGAAGGCGTACGCCACCATGGTGGAGATCAAGACCCCCGAGCAGATCGCGAAGATGCGCGAGGCGGGGCTGGTGGTCGCCGCCATCCACGCGGCCACCCGTGAGGTGGCGGTGCCCGGCGCCACCACCAAGGACCTGGACGACGCCGCGCGCAAGGTGCTGGCCGAGCACGGCGCCAAGTCGAACTTCCTCGGGTACGGCGGCTTCCCCGCGACGATCTGCACGTCGGTCAACGACGTCGTCGTCCACGGCATCCCCGACACCGAGACCGTCCTCGCGGACGGCGACATCATCTCCATCGACTGCGGCGCGATCATCGACGGCTGGCACGGCGACGCGGCCTACACCGCCTTCGTCGGCTCCGGTCACTCTCCGGAGCTGGTCGAGCTGAGCCGGGTCACCGAGGAGTCCATGTGGGCCGGCATCGCGGCCGTCCGCAAGGGCAACCGGCTGGTCGACATCTCCAAGGCCATCGAGGGCTACATCCGCCGGCAGCCGCGCCCGTCGAACGGCAAGTACGGCATCGTCGAGGACTACGGCGGCCACGGCATCGGCTCCGAGATGCACATGGACCCGCACCTGCTGAACTACGTCGACCGCAAGCGCGGCCGCGGCCCGAAGCTGGTCCCGGGCTTCTGCATCGCCATCGAGCCCATGGTCAACCTGGGCACGCCCAAGACCCACGTCCTGGAGGACGACTGGACGGTCAAGTCGAACGACGGCAGCTGGTCCTCGCACTGGGAGCACTCCGTCGCGCTGACCGAGCAGGGCCCGCTGGTGCTGACCGCGCCGGACGGCGGCAAGGCGAAGCTGGCGGAGCTGGGCATCGAGGCCGCGCCGGACCCGCTGGGCTGATGTCCGCCCGTACGGCGTGTGGCACCTGGCCGACCCCGAGGCGTAACGATCACAGAGCGTGGGCAATAATCGTGGATTCGTCTTTTCGGGAACGCTGACGTAGACTGACGCGTCGGCTGTCGTGCATCCGTGTGCCTGTTTTCCGGGTATGCATCCGTACGAAGTCGATCAAGGTAGCCGATTCGAAGGGCGAAGCGTGGCCAAGAAGCAAGGTGCCATCGAGATCGAGGGCACCGTGATCGAGTCCCTCCCGAACGCGATGTTCAAGGTGGAGCTTCAGAACGGTCACAAGGTCCTCGCGCACATCAGCGGCAAGATGCGGATGCACTACATCCGTATCCTCCCGGATGACCGGGTCGTCGTGGAGCTTTCTCCGTACGACCTGACGCGTGGCCGGATCGTCTACCGCTACAAGTAGATCTTGTCGACGCCCCCTCCCGTGGGGTGGCGGCACTGACCCGGAGAACCTCACATCCCATGAAGGTCAAGCCGAGCGTCAAGAAGATCTGCGACAAGTGCAAGGTGATCCGCCGTCACGGCCGGGTCATGGTGATCTGCGACAACCTGCGCCACAAGCAGCGCCAGGGCTGACGCACGCCGACCTCTCTGCATTTCGCAGTTTCTTCGCGCGACGCAAACGCACAGCAATACGTACATACGCAGACACCCGACCCCTCGCGTTCGTCGCGCGGGGACGACACCCCCGGCTCGGAGGCCGGGGACCCGGCTCGTAAGTGACGAAGAGTCTTACGGGAACGGTGCTGCGGAAGACCTCCGAATACCTCAGGAGCCAATACATGGCACGCCTCGCAGGCGTTGATCTCCCGCGCGACAAGCGCGTCGAGGTCGCCCTCACCTACGTCTTCGGCATCGGGCGCACCCTGTCGCAGCAGACCCTCGCCGCCACCGGCGTGAACCCGGACACCCGCGTTCGCGACCTGGCCGAGGAGGACCTGGTCAAGATCCGCGAGTACGTGGACAACAACCTCAAGACCGAGGGTGACCTCCGTCGCGAGATCCAGGCCGACATCCGCCGCAAGGTCGAGATCGGCTGCTACCAGGGTCTGCGTCACCGCCGCGGCCTGCCGGTGCACGGTCAGCGCACCAGCACGAACGCCCGTACCCGCAAGGGTCCGCGTCGCGCGATCGCCGGCAAGAAGAAGCCGGGCAAGAAGTAGTCCTCAGCGGACGCTCATCAGCGGTCTTCGCTGTAGGACCGACCACCTCCACCGGGAGTAATACATGCCTCCGAAGGGCCGTACGGCCGGCGCCAAGAAGGTGCGCCGCAAGGAGAAGAAGAACGTCGCCCACGGGCACGCTCACATCAAGAGCACGTTCAACAACACCATCGTTTCGATCACCGACCCCACGGGCAACGTGATCTCCTGGGCCTCGGCGGGCCACGTGGGCTTCAAGGGCTCGCGCAAGTCCACGCCGTTCGCCGCGCAGATGGCTGCCGAGTCGGCCGCCCGCCGCGCGCAGGAGCACGGCATGCGCAAGGTCGACGTCTTCGTCAAGGGTCCCGGCTCCGGCCGTGAGACCGCGATCCGCTCGCTCCAGGCCACCGGCCTGGAGGTCGGCTCGATCCAGGACGTCACCCCGACGCCGCACAACGGCTGCCGTCCCCCCAAGCGTCGTCGCGTCTGACGCTCGCGGCCTGTAAGGGCCGCAGCCTGTCGGTCCGCGCTCCGGCGCGGGCCGTCACCAGGCACTTTTCGGGCGGTACGCCGCGACTCCTGGGAGTCGCGCCGTGCCGCCCGTACCCTTGTAGAAACCGCCGGGCCACCGTCCGGCGCAGCTGGCATCAAATAGCGGGTGCCAAGACTGGAAGGCGAAACACCTCATGCTGATCGCTCAGCGTCCCTCGCTGACCGAAGAGGTCGTCGACGAATACCGCTCCCGGTTCGTGATCGAGCCGCTGGAGCCGGGCTTCGGCTACACCCTCGGCAACTCCCTGCGTCGTACGCTCCTCTCCTCGATCCCGGGTGCGGCGGTCACGTCCATCCGCATCGACGGTGTCCTGCACGAGTTCACCACCGTGCCGGGCGTCAAGGAGGACGTCACCGACCTCATCCTGAACATCAAGCAGCTGGTCGTCTCCTCCGAGCACGACGAGCCGGTCGTGATGTACCTGCGCAAGCAGGGCCCCGGCCTGGTCACCGCCGCGGACATCGCCCCGCCGGCCGGTGTCGAGGTGCACAACCCCGACCTGGTCCTCGCCACCCTCAACGGCAAGGGCAAGCTGGAGATGGAGCTGACCGTCGAGCGCGGTCGCGGCTATGTCTCCGCCGTGCAGAACAAGCAGGTCGGTCAGGAGATCGGCCGCATCCCGGTCGACTCCATCTACTCGCCGGTCCTCAAGGTCACCTACAAGGTCGAGGCGACCCGAGTCGAGCAGCGCACCGACTTCGACAAGCTGATCGTCGACGTCGAGACCAAGCAGGCCATGCGTCCCCGTGACGCCATGGCGTCCGCCGGCAAGACCCTGGTGGAGCTGTTCGGTCTGGCCCGCGAGCTCAACATCGACGCCGAGGGCATCGACATGGGCCCGTCCCCCACGGACGCCGCCCTGGCCGCCGACCTGGCGCTGCCGATCGAGGAGCTGGAGCTCACCGTTCGGTCGTACAACTGCCTCAAGCGCGAGGGCATCCACTCGGTGGGCGAGCTCGTCGCCCGCTCCGAGGCGGACCTGCTCGACATCCGCAACTTCGGTGCGAAGTCGATCGACGAGGTCAAGGCGAAGCTGGCCGGTATGGGCCTGGCGCTGAAGGACTCGCCTCCTGGGTTCGACCCGACGGCTGCGGCTGACGCCTTTGGGGCCGACGACGATGCGGATGCGGGCTTCGTGGAGACCGAGCAGTACTGAGCCGCCGTACGGCGGGTTGGCCGGTCTCGGCTGGCCCGCCGTGTTCGGGTGCAGGCTTATCGGCCTGCGGCCTCGTCCTCAATCGCCGGACGGGTTTGATTTGGCCGAGACTGGAAGCGGCGGGGCGACCCGGCCGCTTCCAGCGCGAAAAGAACTTCCGCGGGGCACCCGCCCCCCGGGAACTGACACCGGTACCTGATACGGCCGGTGCAGCAATGAAGGAGAAATACCATGCCGAAGCCCGCCAAGGGTGCCCGTCTGGGCGGCAGCGCTGCGCACGAGCGTGCGATGCTGCGCAACCTGGCCACCAACCTGTTCGAGCACGGCCGCATCACGACGACCGAGGCCAAGGCCCGTCGTCTGCGTCCGTACGCCGAGCGTCTGGTGACCAAGGCGAAGAAGGGTGACCTTCACAACCGCCGTCAGGTCATGCAGCTGATCTCGGACAAGAGCGTCGTGCACACGCTCTTCACGGAGATCGCGCCGCGCTTCGCGGAGCGTCCGGGTGGTTACACCCGTATCACCAAGATCGGCAACCGTCGTGGCGACAACGCCCCGATGGCGGTCATCGAGCTGGTCGAGGGCGAGATCGCCAAGAAGGCCACCGTTGCCGAGGCCGAGGCCGCGACCAAGCGCGCGGTGAAGGAGTCCGAGGAGGCCGCCAAGGCCGAGGACACCAAGGGCGAGGCCGCCGAGGCCCCGGCCGAGGAGTCGAAGGACGCCTGAGCCTGACACAGGCCACCGGACGGGCCCGCTCCCCTCAGGGGGCGGGCCCGTTCCGCTTGAGAGGATGCACGCGTGAGCGATGAAGTGGAGCCCGGGTTCGTACGGGTGCGGCTGGACCTTTCGTACGACGGGAAGGACTTCTCCGGCTGGGCGAAGCAGCGGGCGCGGCGCACGGTCCAGGAGGAGCTGGAGACCGCGCTGCGGACGGTGACGCGGTCGGCCGGGACGTACGAGCTGACGGTGGCGGGGCGGACGGACGCCGGGGTGCACGCGCGGGGGCAGGTGGCCCATGTGGACCTGCCGGCGGAGCTGTGGGCCGAGCACGCGGACAAGCTGCTGCGGCGGCTGGCCGGGCGGCTGCCGAAGGACGTACGGGTGTGGCGGGCCGCCGAGGCGCCGTACGGGTTCAACGCGCGGTTCTCGGCGATCTGGCGGCGGTACGCGTACCGGGTCACCGATCACCCGGGCGGCGTCGATCCGCTGCTGCGCGGCCACGTGCTGTGGCACGACTGGGACCTGGACGTCGACGCGATGAACGAGGCGTCGCAGGCGCTGCTGGGGGAGCACGACTTCGCGGCCTACTGCAAGCGGCGCGAGGGCGCGACGACGATCCGTACGCTCCAGGAGCTGAGCTGGGTGCGGGACGCGGACGGGATCATCACGGCGACCGTGCAGGCGGACGCCTTCTGCCACAACATGGTGCGCTCGCTGGTGGGCGCGCTGCTGTTCGTGGGGGACGGGCACCGGCCGGTGGAGTGGCCGGGGAAGGTGCTGGCGGCCGGGGTACGGGACTCGGCGGTGCACGTCGTACGGCCGCACGGGCTGACCCTGGAGGAGGTCGGCTATCCGGCGGACGACCTGCTCATGGCCCGTAACAAGGAGGCCCGCAACAAGCGGAGCCTGCCCGGGGGCGGCTGCTGCTGAGCCGCCCCGGCGCGGGCCTCGTCAGGACTGGGCGCGGGCGGCCTTGGCCGCCTGGTCCGTGCCGCGCTGCCAGATGCGGTTGTACGCGTACCGGCCGCCGTCCCGGCCGATCTGCAGGGCCTTCGTGGACGCCTTGGTGACGGCCGAGCCGTCGAGGTTGCCGGCGATGGTGAAGTAGGCGTAGCGGCCGGTGGCGTTGGTGTACATCGTGCAGGCCGTGCCCTCGCAGAAGGCGCCGACGCCGCCGCCGGCCAGCGGCGCGAGGCTGGGCTTGTTGGCGTCCTTGACCTTGAAGGCGGCACCCTTGGAGTCGAAGACCGCGACACCGACGGTGACCGCGACGCCGTCCTTGGAGTATGTGGCGCGCAGCAGCTTCTTGCAGCCGTTGTGCTGGAGCACCGAGCCGAGCGCGCCGTGCGTGCCGGCCGTGCAGTCGTCGGTGGCGGCGGCGGTCACCCGGGGGTAGGACCGCTTGTCGATCACCATGTTCTTCTCGGGGAAGAGCGTGTCGGGGGTGAGGGCCGCGGTGTCCTTCTTGGGGTCGGTGATGTAGTCCCGCGGGTTCGGCGGCGGCGGGACGGAGACCTCGGAGAAGGACGGCTTGGGGGCGTCGGGCTCGTCCGGGAGCTGCTGGGCGTGCGGCAGGCCGTTGTCCTTGTTGCTGGTGATCACGGCGGTGGCGACGATGCCCGCCACGGCGACGGTCGCCAGTGCGCCGCCGCCGATGAACAGCCAGCGGCGGCGCTTGTCGCGTGACTCGCTCTCGTCGGCGAGCGCCTCCCAGTCAGGAGTCGAGGAGTCCGGTCCCCCGGGCCCGAACGGCCCACCATGCCCAAAGCTCATGCCGCGCATCCTAAACCGGTTGGTGGAACGCAGGGCGGGCGGCGACAATCCGGCTCATGGGACACGTGGAGGCCGGGCATCTGGAGTACTACCTGCCGGACGGGCGGGTCCTGTTGGGGGACGTCTCGTTCCGGGTCGGTGAGGGGGCCTCGGTGGCGCTGGTCGGTGCCAACGGGGCGGGCAAGACGACGCTGCTGCGGCTGATCTCGGGGGAGCTCCAGCCGCACGGGGGCGCGGTGACCGTGAGTGGCGGGCTGGGGGTGATGCCGCAGTTCGTGGGGTCCGTCAGGGACGAGTGGACCGTGCGGGACCTGCTGGTGTCGGTGGCGTCGCCGCGGATCAGGGAAGCGGCGGCGGCTGTGGATGCCGCCGAGCACGCGGTGATGACAGTCGACGGCGAGGCCGCGCAGATGCGGTACGCGCAGGCGCTCAGCGACTGGGCCGAGGCGCGCGGGTACGAGGCCGAGACGCTCTGGGACATGTGCACCATGGCGGCGCTGGACATCCCGTACGAGAAGGCGCAGTGGCGGCAGGTGCGCACGCTCAGCGGCGGCGAGCAGAAGCGGCTGGTGCTGGAGTCGCTGCTGCGAGGCACCGACGAGGTGCTGCTGCTGGACGAGCCGGACAACTACCTGGACGTTCCGGCCAAGCGCTGGCTGGAGGAGCGGCTGCGCGAGACGAAGAAGACGGTGCTGTTCGTCTCCCATGACCGGGAGCTGCTGGCGCGCGCCGCCGACAAGATCGTCAGTGTGGAGCCGGGGCCCGCCGGCTCGGACGTATGGGTGCACGGCGGTGGCTTCGGTACGTACCACGAGGCGCGCAAGGAGCGCTTCGCGCGCTTCGAGGAGCTGCGGCGGCGCTGGGACGAGAAGCACGAGCAGCTGAAGAAGCTGGTGCGCAGCCTGCGGCAGGCGGCGGAGAACAGCCATGAGCTGGCCTCCCGCTACCACGCCGCCCAGACCCGGCTGCGCAAGTTCGAGGAGGCCGGGCCGCCGCCGGAGCCGCCGCGCGAGCAGGAGATCACCATGCGGCTGCGGGGCGGGCGTACCGGCGTACGGGCCGTGACCTGCGAGAACCTTGAGCTGACCGGGCTGATGAAGCCGTTCGACCTGGAGGTCTTCTACGGGGAGCGGGTCGCGGTGCTCGGGTCGAACGGCTCCGGGAAGTCGCACTTCCTGCGGTTGCTGGCGGGCGAGGACGTCGCGCATACGGGGAGCTGGAAGCTGGGCGCGCGTGTCGTGCCCGGTCACTTCGCGCAGACCCACGCTCATCCGGAGCTGGAGGGCCGCACCCTTCTGGACATTCTCTGGAAGGAACACGCCAAGGACCGGGGCAAGGCGATGAGCGCGCTGCGCCGGTACGAACTGGAGCGGCAGGCCGAGCAGCGCTTCGACCGCCTGTCGGGCGGCCAGCAGGCGCGCTTCCAGATCCTGCTGCTGGAGCTGGCGGGAACGACCGCCCTGCTGCTGGACGAGCCGACCGACAACCTCGACCTGGAGAGCGCCGAGGCCCTTCAGGAAGGGCTGGAAGCGTACAAGGGCACGGTGCTGGCGGTGACGCACGACCGCTGGTTCGCGCGGTCCTTCGACCGGTACCTGGTCTTCGGTTCGGACGGGCAGGTGCGGGAGACGGCGGAGCCGGTGTGGGATGAGCGGAGAGTGCAGCGCAAGCGGTAGCGGCCGTTCGTTTCGCTCCTGCGCTCCGCTTGGAGTCCGTCCGGTGGTGGGCCCGTACCAGCGGCTCTTAGATGGACGCATGAGCGCGGAGAAAACGGGCATAGCGGGCGCCGGAGAGGTGGGGGACGCGGTGGAGCCCCCGGCCTCCCCGGTCGTCGGATGGCTGCTCGGGCGAGCCCCCCGGCCGCTGTGGGCGGTGGCCGCCGTGCTGATGGGAGCGGTGATCTTCAACGTCCACCGGCACAGCCCCACCGTCGGCATGGACAACGACTTCGTGGTCAAGGCGGCGCGGGCGCTGCTGGACGGCGACGCCCCGTACGCCGACAAGCGGTTCCTGTATCTGCCGAGCGCGGTGCTCGCCGCGGTGCCCGAGGCGCTGCTGTCCGCCGGGAAGCTGCGGCTGCTGGTGCCGGTGGCGGGCGTGGGGGCGGTGGTGCTGGGCTGGCTGCTCGCGCTGCGGATCTTCCGGGTGCCCGTACGGAGCAGGCTGGCGGCGCTCGGGGTGGCGGCCCTGGCGTTCTTCGAGCCGTTCCGCAACGTGGTGAACATCGGCAACTGGACGCTGGCCTCGGTGGTCGCGCTGCCGCTGGTGCTGCTGCTGGCGCTGCGCTCCCGGTGGGTGGCCGCGGGCGCGGTCCTCGGCCTCGCGCTGGCCCTCAAGCCGCTGCTGGCGCCGGTGCTCCTGCTGCTGGTCCTGGCGCGGCGGTGGCGGGCCCTCGCGGTGGCGGTCGCGGTGCCCGCCGTGGCGTCCGTGCTGGCGGCGCTGGTGATGCCGCACCCGGGCATGTTCTTCACCCGTACGCTGCCGTTCCTGCTGCACGGCCAGGACAGCTTCGCGCGGCCCTTCGACGCCTCGCTCGGGATGATCCTGACCCGGCTGGGCGTGCCGGAGACCGCGGCGTACGGGGTCGCCGCGGTGGCGGCGGTGGCCGGGACCGGGTGTGCCTGGGCGCGGTGGCGGCGTGGTGACGAGGGCCCGTCGCGGCTCGTCGAGACCGCCGCGATGCTGATGCTCGCGGCCTTCCTGGTGTCCCGGCCGTCCTTCGACCACTATCTTCTGGTGGTGCTGCCGCCGCTGGTGGCGTCCGTGGCGCTGCCGGGCTCGGCGGCCCGTGCGGTCTGGTTCTGGATCGCCCTCGTGCCGCAGGTCAGCGGGCTGGTCTGGCCGCATCTGGAAGCGCTGCACCGGCGGGCCTTCCGGGACGCGGTGATGCTGTGGACCGTCGCGGCGGTGATGGCATGGACATGCATCCGCCCGCGCGTGCTGCGAGCGGTGGTTACCATGCCCGTGGGGCCCGAGAGCACCGATCGCACGCCGGTTCGGGACGTGTTTTGACCCGGCCGGGGGCGGCCCGGTATTCTGCCAGTTCGTTATGCGTATTGGCTTGCTCTATCTCACGTGAGGGGCCCTTACGCCGGTCCACCGGGCCGATGACCAGCGGCAGGAACCCGGGTTGCGTCACCCGTGGGGCCGCCAGTGCTGGCGATCGATCGTGGTGACCAGTACAGGACCCTATTCACTGAAGAAGCGAAGGCTAACCGTGCGTACGTTCAGCCCCAAGCCCGGCGATGTCCAGCGCCAGTGGCACATCATCGACGCCCAGGACGTCGTCCTGGGCCGTCTGGCCTCCCAGGCCGCTTCCCTCCTGCGGGGTAAGCACAAGCCGGTGTACGCGCCGCACGTCGACACCGGCGACTTCGTCGTCATCATCAACGCCGACAAGGTGCACCTGTCCGGCAACAAGCGCATCCAGAAGATGGCCTACCGCCACTCCGGTTTCCCGGGCGGTCTGCGTGCGGTCCGTTACGAGGACCTGCTCGAGAAGAACCCCGAGAAGGCCGTCGAGAAGGCCATCAAGGGCATGCTCCCCAAGAACACCCTGGGCCGTCAGATGCTCTCGAAGCTGAAGGTCTACGCGGGCGCCGAGCACCCGCACGCTGCCCAGCAGCCGGTCCCGTTCGAGATCACCCAGGTCGCGCAGTAAGTCCGGCCACCCCCTAAGACGAAGAGAATCTGAGGAGCATCGTGGCTGAGACCACCCCCGAGACCCCGCTGGACGAGGTCGAGGAGTACACCACCGAGACCGAGGTCCCGCTGGAGGGCGAGTACACCTCCGAGTCGCTCGCGTCGCGCTTCGGCGACCCGCAGCCGGCCGCCGGCCTCGGCCGTCGCAAGAACGCCATCGCCCGCGTGCGGATCATCCCGGGCACCGGCCAGTGGAAGATCAACGGCCGCACCCTTGAGGGTTACTTCCCGAACAAGGTGCACCAGCAGGAAGTCAACGAGCCCTTCAAGGTGCTCGAGCTCGACAACCGCTACGACGTCGTGGCCCGCATCTCCGGCGGCGGCATCTCCGGCCAGGCCGGTGCGCTGCGCCTGGGCGTGGCCCGTGCGCTGAACGAGGCGGACGAGGACAACAACCGCGGCCCGCTGAAGAAGGCCGGCTTCCTCAAGCGCGACGACCGTGCGGTCGAGCGCAAGAAGGCCGGTCTGAAGAAGGCCCGCAAGGCGCCGCAGTACAGCAAGCGCTAATTGCCGCTCGGCTGCTCGCGCGGCTCTTGGCGAACGCCCCGGTGGCACCATCCGTGCTGCCGGGGCGTTCGGCTATCCGGGACCAGCGGCGTATACCTGGACGCAATGCTCTGGTCCACGTACATCAACTCGGAGGACACCAGTGGGACGACTCTTCGGCACGGACGGTGTGCGCGGTGTCGCCAACGCCGATCTGACGGCCGAGCTGGCGCTCGGTCTCTCGGTCGCGGCGGCGCATGTGCTCGCGGAAGCCGGCACCTTTGAGGGGCACCGGCCGGTGGCCGTGGTCGGGCGCGATCCGCGGGCCTCGGGGGAGTTCCTGGAAGCCGCGGTCGTGGCGGGCCTGGCCAGCGCGGGCGTGGACGTGCTGCGGGTGGGCGTGCTGCCGACCCCGGCCGTGGCGTACCTGACCGGGTCGCTCGGCGCCGACCTGGGCGTGATGCTCTCCGCCAGCCACAACCCGATGCCCGACAACGGCATCAAGTTCTTCGCCCGCGGCGGCCACAAGCTCGCCGACGAGCTGGAGGACCGCATCGAGCGCACGTACCGGGCGCACAGCGCCGGCGAGCCGTGGGACCGGCCGACCGGCGCCGGTGTCGGCCGGGTCAAGGACTACGACCAGGGCTTCGACAACTACGTCGCCCACCTGGTGGGCGTGCTGCCCAACCGCCTGGACGGCCTGAAGATCGTCATCGACGGCGCGCACGGCGCGGCCTCCCGGGTCTCCCCGGAGGCGTTCGCGCGGGCCGGCGCCGAGGTCGTCACCATCGGCACCGAGCCCGACGGCCTGAACATCAACGACGACTGCGGCTCCACCCACATCGCCAAGCTGCGCGCCGCGGTCGTCGAGCACGGCGCGGCTCTGGGTGTCGCGCACGACGGCGACGCGGACCGCTGCCTGGCCGTGGACCACGAGGGCAACGAGGTCGACGGCGACCAGATCCTGGCCGTCCTGGCGCTCGGCATGCGCGAGGCCGGCACGCTGCGCAGGAACACCGTCGTGGCGACCGTCATGTCCAACCTGGGCTTCAAGCTGGCCATGGAGCGCGAGGGCCTGACCTTCGTCCAGACGGCGGTCGGCGACCGCTACGTCCTGGAGGAGATGAAGGCCGGCGGCTACGCGCTCGGCGGCGAGCAGTCCGGCCACGTCATCGCGCTGGACCACGCCACGACCGGCGACGGCACCCTCACCGGCCTGATGCTGGCCGCGCGCGTCGCGGCGACCGGCCGCCCGCTGGCCGAGCTGGTCCGCGTCATGGAGCGGCTGCCGCAGGTGCTGGTGAACGTCCCCGACGTGGACAAGACGCGCGTCGGCACCTCGCCGGAGCTGACCACCGCGGTCGCCGAGGCCGAGAAGGAGCTGGGCGCCACCGGCCGCGTCCTGCTGCGCCCCTCCGGCACCGAGCCGCTGGTCCGCGTCATGGTCGAGGCCGCCGACATCGAGCAGGCCGGGGCCGTCGCCGGGCGGCTGGCCGATGCGGTGAAGTCCGCGCTGGGCTGACCTTCAGACGCGTACGCCCTTTCTGCTGCCGGCCCAGAAGAGCTTCTGGGCCAGCAGCGTCAGCGTGCCCGCGACGACGATGCCGGCCAGGTTCAGCAGCAGCTGTTCCGTGGAGCCCCACGCCTGCCTGTACGAGCTGTAGCCGAAGGCGACGGCGGCGTTCGCGGCGGCCGGGACGGTGGTGACCGAGATCGCCACGCCGACCAGCGCGCCGGACTTCGCCGAGGTCAGCGAGAGGACCCCGGCGATTCCGGCGAGGACGGCGACCACGAACGAGAACCAGTCCGGCCGGTAGATGAAGTTCGTGTTCGGCCGGTCCGCCGTCAGCGCCCCGGCGTGGAAGAGCCCCACCGCGTCCATGAACAGGCTGAACCCCACCGTCAGTGCCATCGCCACCGCGAAGCCCACGACCAGCGCCAGCAGGGAGCGCCAGGCCAGCCGGGGTGCCCGGCGCACCAGGGCCGTACAGATGCCGGCCAGCGGGCCGAACTCGGGGCCCACGGCCATCGCGCCGACGATCAGGATCGCGTTGTCCAGCACCACACCGCAGGCTGCGATCATCGTGGCGAGGGTCAGGAATGCCAGGTAGGTGACGGAGAGCGTGGATTCCTCGTGGGTGGCGTCGGTCAGCGACTCCCACAGCACCGCGTCCACGCCCTCGCCGGGCGCATCCTCCTCCGCCCGGTCCGCGCGGACGGACAGGGACAGGTCGATGTTCTCGACGGCGATGGCGCCGTCCCGGTCGATACCGAGCGCCCGCAGCTCGTGCAGCAGTCCGTCACCGGCCTCGCGGGCCACGTCGCAGAGGACCACATCACCCCGCGGTTCGCGCGCGGCGCCGGTCAGGACGGCGAGGTGGGTGGTGCCGACGGTGTTCTCCACCAGGTGCAGGACGGCCTGCGTCCGGTCGGCGGGGACAATCAGGCGAAGGTGCAGCACATGTACTCCTGGCGGGCGGGCAGTGGTGGTTATGGGCTTCCGCGTCAGAGCTTGCGCAGCGACAGCCGCTGCACCTTGTGGTCGGGGCCCTTGCGCAGGACGAGGTTGGCGCGCCCGCGGGTCGGTGCGACGTTCTGTTCCAGGTTGGGCTTGTTGACGGTGCGCCAGATCATGCGCGCGTAGTCGAGGGCTTCTTCCTCGGAAACCTGGGTGTACTTCCGGAAGTACGAGAACGGGTTCTGGAAGGCGGTGTCGCGCAGTTTGCGGAAGCGGCCCAGGTACCACTGCTCGATGTCTTCCGTACGGGCGTCCACGTAGACCGAGAAGTCGAAGAAGTCGGCGAGGCCGAGGCGGGTGCGGCCGTCCTTGCCGGGCAGCGCGGGCTGGAGGACGTTCAGGCCCTCGACGATCAGGATGTCGGGCCGGTGCACGGTCAGCCGCTCGCCGGGCACGATGTCGTAGATCAGGTGGGAGTAGACCGGCGCGCTGACCTCGGACTTGCCGGACTTCACATCGGCGACGAAGCGGGTCAGGGCGCGGCGGTCGTAGGACTCGGGGAAGCCCTTGCGCGACATCAGGCCGCGGCGGTGCAGCTCGGCGTTGGGGAACAGGAAGCCGTCGGTGGTGACCAGCTCGACGCGCGGGTGCTCCGGCCAGCGGGCCAGCAGCGCCTGGAGGAGCCGGGCGGTGGTGGACTTGCCGACCGCCACGCTGCCCGCGACCCCTATGACGAACGGTGTGCCGGGCTGCGCGCCGTGGCCGCCGCCCGCGTCGCCGAGGAAGGTGTTCAGGGCGCCGCGCAGGTTGCTGGTGGCGCCCACGTACAGGTTGAGCAGCCGGGACAGCGGCAGGTAGACGTCGCGCACCTCGTCCAGGTCGATCACGTCGCCCAGGCCGCGCAGCCGCTCGACCTCCTCGGCGGTCAGCGGCAGCGGTGTCTTCTCCCGCAGGGCGCTCCACTCGGCGCGCGTCAGGTCCACGTACGGCGTGCGCTCGGCGCGGCGGCGGTGCTGCGACTCGGTCGGCTCTGTGGTGAGGGGCACGCGCCCATTGTCCGCGCGTGCGGCGCCCGGTTCTCCCCGGGGTCGGATTGTGGCGGTCCGTGTCGCGGGCGTGCCGTGCGCGGCGCCGTACGGCAGCGGCGACGCGGTTGACCGTATAGAGCGGCGGCTTTGATCACGCAGCCCCGTAGGCTGCCCCCATGTGCGGAATCGTGGGGTATGCGGGCGGCCGGTCCGCCCTGGACGTCGTGCTCGCCGGGCTGAAGCGGCTGGAGTACCGCGGCTACGACTCGGCCGGGGTGGCCGTACTGGCCGACGGCGGTCTGGCCGCGGCCAAGAAGGCGGGCAAACTCGCCAATCTCGACAAGGAGCTGGCCGAGCGTCCGCTGCCGGCCGGCTCGACCGGGATCGGGCACACCCGGTGGGCCACGCACGGCGCGCCCACGGACGCCAACGCCCATCCGCACCTGGACAACGCCGGGCGGGTCGCCGTCGTCCACAACGGCATCATCGAGAACTTCGCGGCGCTGCGGGCCGAACTGTCCGGGCGCGGTCACCGGTTGGCCTCCGAGACGGACACCGAGGTGGTCGGGCACCTGCTGGCGGAGAGCTTCTCCTCCTGCGGCGACCTGGCCGAGGCGATGCGGCAGGTGTGCCGCCGGCTGGAGGGCGCGTTCACGCTGGTCGCGGTGCACGCGGACGCGCCGGACGTGGTGGTGGGCGCGCGCCGCAACTCGCCGCTGGTGGTGGGCGTCGGCGAGGACGAGGCGTTCCTGGCGTCGGACGTGGCGGCGTTTATCGCATACACCCGTGAGGCGATCGAGCTGGGCCAGGACCAGGTCGTGGAGCTGCGCCGGGACGGGGTGACGGTCACCGACTTCGACGGGGCGCCGGGCGAGGTGCGCGCGTACCACATCGACTGGGACGCGTCGGCCGCCGAGAAGGGCGGCTACGACTACTTCATGCTCAAGGAGATCGCCGAGCAGCCGAAGGCGGTCGCCGACACGCTGCTGGGCCGGGTGGACGCCTCCGGGGTGCTCTCGCTGGACGAGGTGCGCATCGACGACAGGGTGCTGCGCGAGGCCACCAAGGTGGTGATAGTGGCCTGCGGCACCGCCTTCCACGCCGGGATGATCGCCAAGTACGCGATCGAGCACTGGACCCGCATCCCCTGCGAAGTGGAGCTGGCCAGCGAGTTCCGCTACCGGGACCCGATCCTGGACCCGCGCACCCTGGTCGTCGCCATCTCGCAGTCCGGCGAGACGATGGACACCCTGATGGCGGTGCGGCACGCCCGCGAGCAGGGCGCGAAGGTGCTCGCGGTCTGCAACACCAACGGCTCGACGATCCCCCGCGAGTCGGACGCGGTGCTCTACACCCACGCCGGGCCCGAGGTCGCGGTCGCCTCCACCAAGGCGTTCCTGACCCAGCTGGTGGCCTGCTACCTGCTCGCGCTGTACCTGGGGCAGGTGCGCGGCACGCAGTGGGGCGACGAGATCCGGGCCGTGGTGCGCGAGCTGGCCGGTGTCGGTACGCAGGTCGAGCAGGTCCTCGGCACGATGGAGCCGGTACGGGAGCTGGCGCGCAGCCTCGCGGACAAGGACACGGTGCTGTTCCTGGGGCGGCACGTGGGCTACCCGGTCGCCCTGGAGGGCGCGCTCAAGCTCAAGGAACTCGCGTACATGCACGCGGAGGGCTTCGCGGCGGGCGAGCTGAAGCACGGCCCGATCGCGCTGATCGAGGAGGGCGTGCCGGTGGTGGTGGTCGTGCCGTCGCCGCGCGGCCGGTCCGTCCTGCACGGCAAGATCGTCTCCAATATCCAGGAGATCCGGGCCCGTGGCGCGCGCACCATCGTGATCGCGGAGGAGGGCGACGAGGCGGTCGTCCCGTACGCGGACCACATCGTGCGCATCCCGCGCACGCCCACCCTGCTCCAGCCGCTGGTCTCCTCGGTGCCGCTCCAGGTGTTCGCCTGCGAGCTGGCCACGGCGCGCGGCAACGAGGTGGACCAGCCGCGCAACCTCGCCAAGTCGGTGACCGTCGAATGATCATCGGGGTCGGTATCGACGTGGCCGAGATCGACCGTTTCGGGGCGGCCCTGGAGCGCACCCCGGAGATGGCGCACCGGCTGTTCGTCGAGCGGGAGTTGATACTGCCCAGCGGGGAGCGCCGGGGCATCGCCTCGCTCGCCGCCCGGTTCGCCGCCAAGGAGGCGGTGGCCAAGGCGCTGGGGGCGCCCGGCGGGCTGCGCTGGACGGACGCGGAGGTCGCGGTGCTGGAGTCCGGGCAGCCGATACTCCAGATCCGCGGGACGGTGGCCGAGCGGGCCGCGGAACTGGGCGTACGGTCCTGGCACGTGTCGCTCAGTCACGACGCGGGCGTGGCCTCGGCGGTGGTGATCGCGGAGGGGTGAGCGGCCGCGGCCGGGCGAGCCGACAGGAATGCCGGCGCCGCGCGGGGTGAGACTGGGGTCATGAGGACTGCGTTCAGCGTGGATGTCGTACGGGCGGCCGAGCGGGACCTGATGGCGCGGCTGCCCGAAGGGGCCCTGATGCAACGGGCCGCCGCCGGGCTGGCGGTGGCCTGTGCGGAGATGCTGCGGCGGGTGTACGGCTCGCGGGTCGTGCTGCTCGTGGGCAGCGGCGACAACGGCGGCGACGCGCTGTACGCGGGCGCCCGGCTGGCCCGGCGCGGCGCGGGCGTACGCGCCGTCCTGCTTTCTCCGGAACGGGCGCACGCGGGCGGCCTGGCGGCCCTGCGGGCGGCCGGCGGCCGGGTGTCCGACGACGCCCTCGCGGACATCGCCCGCGCCGACCTCGTCGTGGACGGCATCGTCGGCATCGGCGGCAAGGGGGGCCTGCGGCCGGAGGCGGCGCGGCTGGCGGAGGCGGCCCGGCAGGCCATGATCGTGTCCGTCGACCTGCCGAGCGGCGTGGACGCGGACTCCGGGGAGGTGCCGGGAGAGGCCGTACGGGCCGATGTGACGGTGACCTTCGGCGCGTACAAGCCGGGCCTGCTGATCGACCCGGCACGCGAGTACGCGGGCGCGCTGCGGCTGGTGGACATCGGCCTCGGCCTGCCTGCCGAGGCCGCGGTGGAAGCGCTCCAGTACGCGGACGTGGCGGCGCTGCTGCCCCGGCCCTCGGCGGAGAGCGACAAGTACCGGCGCGGTGTGGTGGGCGTGGTCGCGGGGTCCTCGCGCTATCCGGGCGCCGCGGTGCTGGCCGTGTCCGGGGCGCTGCGGGGCGGCGCCGGAGCCGTACGGTACGTGGGCCCGGCGGCCGACGAAGTGCTGGCCCAGTTCCCGGAGACCCTGGTGCACGCCGGGCCGCCGTCGAAGGCGGGCCGCGTCCAGTCCTGGGTGATCGGCCCCGGCATCGGCGACGACGGCGACGCGGTGGCGGACGTGCTCGACTCCGACGTACCGGTGCTGGTGGACGCCGACGGGCTGCGCTTCCTGGACGCCGCACGGGTACGGGACCGCGCCGCGCCGACCCTGCTGACACCGCACGCCGGGGAGGCCGCCGCGCTGCTCGGCGCCGACCGGACGGACGTGGAGGCGTCCCGCCTGCGCTCCGTACGGGAACTGGCCGGGCGGTACGGCGCCACGGCCCTCCTGAAAGGCTCCACCACCCTCGTCGCCGACCCGGCGGGCGGCCCCGTACGCGCCAACCCCACCGGCACCGGCTGGCTGGCCACCGCCGGCAGCGGCGACGTGCTGTCCGGCCTCACCGGCTCCCTCCTGGCCACCGGCCTGTCGGCGCGCGACGCCGCCTCCGCGGGCGCGTACCTGCACGGCCTGGCCGCCCGGCTGGCGGCCACCCCGGACGGAGCGCCGATCCTGGCCACGGACGTGGCGGGGGCGCTGGGGGAGGCGTGGCGGGACATCAGCCGGTTCTGAGGCGTGCCCGCGAGCTGCCGCCAGGCCCGCTGCCCGCGGCCCCGCGCACCTGCCTCTCCAGGCCCCAACCGCCGTCCTGAGACACTGGGTGGATGAACCACACAGCCATGCGTGCCCGTGCGGCCATCGACCTCGCCGCGGTGCGCTCCAATGTGCGGGCGCTGCGGGCCCGCGCGCCGCGGGCCGAGCTGATGGCCGTGGTGAAGTCGGACGGGTACGGCCACGGCGCCGTCCGGTGCGCCCGTGCCGCGCGGGAGGCCGGGGCGACGTGGCTGGGCACGGCCCTGCCGGAGGAGGCGTTCGCGCTGCGGGAGGCGGGCGACACCGGCCGCCTGATGTGCTGGCTGTGGACGCCCGGCGGGCCCTGGCGGCAGGCCGTCGAGCAGGACATCGACGTGTCCGTCAGCGGGACGTGGGCGCTGCGCGAGGTCACGGACGCGGCGCGGGCCTGCGGCCGTACCGCCCGCGTACAGCTGAAGGTCGACACCGGGCTGGGGCGCAACGGCTGCCAGCCCGCCGACTGGGCCGAACTGGTCGCCGCCGCGCGCGCCGCCGAGGCCGAGGGCGCGATCCGCGTCACCGGCGTCTGGTCGCACTTCGCCTGCGCCGACGAGCCGGGCCACCCCTCCATCGACGCCCAGCTCGCGGCCTTCGCCGAGGCCGACGCGGTGGTCCGCAAGGCCGGACTGGACCCTGAGGTACGGCATCACGCCAACACCCCGGCGCTGCTCAGCCTGCCCCAGGCGCACTTCGACCTGGTGCGCGCCGGAATCGGTGTCTACGGCCTCTCGCCCAGCCCCGAGATGGGCGTGCCGGAGGACTTCGGACTGCGGCCGGTGATGACGCTGGAGGCATCTTTGGCGTCGGTGAAGCGGGTACCCGGCGGCCACGGTGTCTCGTACGGGCACCGGTACACGACGTCCGGCGAGACCACCCTCGCCCTGGTGCCGCTCGGCTACGCCGACGGCATCCCGCGGCATGCGTCGGGCAGCGGACCGGTGCTGGTCGCGGGCAAATGGCGGACGGTCGCCGGCCGGATCGCGATGGATCAGTTTGTGGTCGATCTTGGTGGGGACCCGGCCCAGGTGGGAGACGTGGCTGTGCTGTTCGGCCCGGGGGACCGGGGCGAGCCGACCGCCGAGGACTGGGCGCGTGCGACGGGCACCATCGGGTACGAAATCGTCACGCGGATCGGTACCCGGGTGCCACGCGTCTATGTTGATGAGCGCGCGGACACGGGGAGCGGGACATGAGCGACAGGACGGGGGCGGCCGCCGACACCGCGATCGACGCGGCGCAGGCGGCGGCCGGGGCGGCCACGGCGGTCGGCGGCTGGACACGGGCCGGGCGCCACGCGGGCATCGCCGGGGCGGCGATCGGCGTGGTGGCGGCGGGTGCCGCGGCGGGCGTGGCCATAGAGCGGCTGACGGTCGGCCGGGGCATGCGGCGCAAGGCGCGGCTCGCGCTGGACGCGGCGGGCCCGTACGGCACGCTGCGCGGCACGCCGGGCACGGCCGTGGCCGAGGACGGCACGGAGCTGCACTACGAGATCGACGAGCCGGGCGACGGCAAGAACACCAAGGGCGGCGGCACCGGCAGCGCGCGCCGCAAGCGGCTGCTGAAGCTGCTCGGGCGCCGCGCCGAGGCGCCCACGGTCGTCTTCTGCCACGGCTACTGCCTCAACCAGGACTCCTGGCACTTCCAGCGCGCGGCCCTGCGCGGCGCGGTGCGCACGGTCCACTGGGACCAGCGCAGCCACGGCCGCTCGGAGCGCGGCAGGTCCCAGCGCGACGGCACCGAGCGGGTCACCATCGACCTGCTCGGCCGGGACCTGAAGGCGGTGCTGGACACCACCGTGCCGGAGGGGCCGATCGTGCTGGTCGGGCACTCCATGGGCGGCATGACCGTGATGGCGCTGGCCGACCAGTATCCGGACTACGTCGCGGAGCGGGTGGCCGGCGTCGCCCTGATCGGCACCTCGGCGGGCCGGCTCAGCGAGGTCGCCTTCGGGCTGCCGTCGCTGGGCGTCAAGGCGTTCCACAAGCTGGCGCCGGGCGTGCTGAAGGCGCTCGGCTCGCAGAGCGAACTGGTCGAGAAGGGCCGCCGGGCGACCGCCGACCTCTTCGCCGGGCTCGTCAAACGCTACTCCTTCGGTACGCCGAAGGACGTGGACCCGGGGGTGGCCCGGTTCGCCGAGCGGATGATCGAGGCGACGCCGATCGATGTCGTCGCCGAGTTCTTCCCGGCCTTCGCGGTGCACGACAAGACCGAGGCGCTGGCCAATTTCGACGCCGTGCCGGCCCTGGTGCTGGCCGGCGACCGGGATCTGATCACCCCGTCCGACCACAGCGACACCATCGCCGAGCTGCTGCCGGGCGCCGAGTCGGTGTGCGAGCCGGGCGCGGGCCACCTGGTGATGCTGGAGCGCCCCGAGGTGGTCACCGGCCACCTGGAGACGCTGATCGAACGGGCCGCGGCGGCGGCCGCGGCGGCGCGGTCGGCGCGGGCGTAGGGCGGCGTTCCGGCGCCCGCCCGCCGCGGACGGGTCCGGGGCGCCGGGTTCGGAATGCCGGTTGTGTGCGCCGTACCATCGGCGCATGAGCGCCACCGAGACGACCGTGCACGTAACCGTCAAGTCGCCCACCCGCATGCAGGAGTTGGGCCGCAGGCTGGCCGGGCTGCTGCGGCCGGGTGACCTGGTGATGCTGACCGGGGAGCTGGGAGCGGGCAAGACGACGCTGACCCGCGGCCTGGGCGAGGGCCTGGGCGTGCGCGGCGCGGTCACCTCGCCGACGTTCGTGATCGCCCGGGTGCACCCGCCGCTGGCCCAGGGCCCGGCCCTGGTGCACGTGGACGCGTACCGGCTCGGCGGCGGGCTGGACGAGATGGAGGACCTGGACCTCGACGTGTCGCTGCCGGAGTCGGTGGTCGTCGTGGAGTGGGGCGAGGACAAGGTCGAGGAGCTGTCCGAGGACCGGCTGCACCTGGTCATCGAGCGCACGGTCGGCGCGGACGCGCCGGGCCTGCCGGACGGCGCGCACTCCGACGTGGTCACGGACGAGGACGACGTGCGCGAGGTCACCGTACGCGGTGTCGGTGCCCGCTGGGCGGACGTGGACCTGACGGTCTTGGCCGGGGAGTAGGCGGGCAGGGGCCGCGCCGGGCGGGGGAGCGGGCTCCGGTCGTACCGTAGTTTCCGACAAGCCGTCGGGAAGATGTTGCGCGCGCGGCGCCGAACGTGGTCACATGGGTGAAGAGAGAGCCGGTTAGGTCTGCCTAACTACGCCCGCTTGCCCGCCCAGGAGCCACGGGAGGCATCCATGTCGGCCCACCAGCCCGTCACCCCAGGGGTCCGCAGCGGCGCGACCGAGCCGACCCCGACCATGAACGAACTGCTGGCGGCGTGCGCCGCGGCCAGCGCGGTCTCGACGCCGCCGGAGCCGCCGTCGCGCGCGGAGGAGGACGCGGAGGCCGCGGAAGCGGGTGGACCGCGGGTCATCGGTCCGCAGGAGGCCGGGAGACGGGACGCGGCGTAGGGGCCCGTACGGCCTCGGACGCGTACGCCTTCGCCCGTACGACTTCAGCTCGTGCGTCTTGAGCCCGTACGCCTTGGGACGTCGCCGCTCGGCCGGTGCCCTTCAGGCCGCCCCGCCGGTGTCGCCCCTCAGGGAACGACGACGACCTTCGTCCCTCCCAGCGCGAAGTCCCACAGCGCCGTGCCGTTCTCGCGGGTCTCCCGGATGCCGCCGGTCTTCTTCTTCGCGTTCGGGGTCGGCATCGAGCCGTCGACCGCCGAGCTGAAGCCGATCACCACGCCCTCGGCGACCGTGAAGCGCACCACGTGCTCGATCGGCACGCCGTCCGAGCCGGGGATCTTCAGCGAGCGCCCGGTGACCTTGTACGTGCCCGGCGCCGGGCTCACGCTGCTCGGCGTGACCTCGAACGTCCGCTTGATCTTGCCGTCCGCCGTGACCAGCCACACCCGGCGCGCGCCCAGCGCGTAGACGACCCGCTCGCCCTCGCCCGAGTTCGGCGGGACCGGGACCTCGGTCTTCTGCTGGTCCGCGCCGTCCTTGCCCTTGCCGGGGGACGGGCTCGCGGAGGCCGACGGGTGCTTGCCCGCGGTGGTGTGGTCCGGGGCCGAGGCGGACGCCTGATAGGCCAGGAAGCCGACGGCGGCGAGCGCGGCCGCGGTCAAAGCGGTGACGATCGTGCTGCTCTTACCGGACACCGCCGTGCCACCTTTCGTACGCGCGTGACTACGGGTGACGGTAGCACCCGGCAGGGCACCCCCGGCCGCGCCGTAGTCTTGAAGGCGTGCTGCTGCTTGCTCTGGACACCGCAACCCCCGCCGTCACCGTCGCGGTCCACGACGGCTCCCGCGTACTCGCCGAGGAGCGTCAGGTGGACGCGCGCCGGCACGGCGAACTGCTGCTGCCCGCCGTCGACCGGGCGCTCGCCGAGGCGGGCGTGAAACTCGACGCGGTCAGCGACATCGTGGTCGGCGTCGGCCCCGGCCCGTACACCGGGCTGCGGGTCGGGCTCGTCACCGCGGCGACCTTCGCGGCCGCCCTCGACGTGCCGGTCCACGGCCTGTGCACGCTGGACGGCATCGCGTACGCCGCCGGGCTCGACGAGCCGTTCGTGGTGGCGACCGACGCGCGCCGCAAGGAGGTCTACTGGGCGCGCTACGCCGACGCCCGCACGCGCCTCACCGAGCCCGCCGTGGACCGCCCCGCGGACATCGCGGACCAGGTCGGCGGCGTGCCGGCGGTGGGTGCGGGCGCGGTGCTGTACGCCGGCACCTTCACCGGCGTACGGGACGGCGCCCCCGAGCACCAGTCCGCGGGCGCGCTCGCCTCGCTGGCCGCCGAGAAGCTGGCGCGCGGCGAGGACATGCTGCCGCCGCAGCCGCTGTACCTGCGCCGCCCGGACGCGCAGGTGCCCGCCAACTACAAGGTGGTCACGCCGAAGTGACCGCGCGGGTGGCAGCCGGAGAGGGCGCGCGGGACGGCGCCGTACTCCGTGAGATGCGCTGGTGGGACATCGCCCCCGTACTGGAACTCGAACGCGAGCTGTTCCCCGAGGACGCCTGGTCGGCAGGCATGTTCTGGTCCGAGCTGGCGCACGCGCGCGGACCCGCCGCCAACCGCCGCTACGTCGTCGCCGAACTCGACGGCCGCCTGGTCGGCTACGGCGGACTGGCCGCCGTCGACGGCACCGGCGACATCCAGACCATCGCCACCGCCCGCGACCAGTGGGGCACCGGCCTCGGCTCCCGGCTGCTGACCGAGCTGCTGTCCGCCGCGACCGCCTTCGAATGCGCCGAGGTGCTGCTCGAAGTACGCGTCGACAACACGCGGGCCCAGCGGCTGTACGAGCGCTTCGGCTTCGAGCCGATCGGCTTCCGGCGCGGCTACTACCAGCCCGGCAACGTGGACGCCCTCGTCATGCGCCGTACCACCCAGTCCCCCTCCGAATCTCCGGCCGATTCCGCGCCCGGGACCCCGGCCGCCACCTCCCCGTCCTCCGAACCTCCCACCGCGCAAGGAACCCCGACCCATGGCTGACGAACCGCTCGTCCTCGGCATCGAGACCTCCTGCGACGAAACCGGCGTCGGCATCGTGCGCGGGCACACCCTCCTCGCGGACGCCGTCGCCTCCAGCGTCGACGAGCACGCGCGCTTCGGCGGCGTCGTACCGGAAGTGGCCTCGCGCGCGCACCTGGAAGCGATGGTCCCCACCATCCAGCGCGCCCTGAAGGAGGCCGGCGTCGCCGCGTCCGACCTCGACGGGATCGCCGTCACGGCAGGTCCCGGCCTGGCCGGCGCCCTCCTCGTCGGCGTCTCGGCGGCCAAGGCGTACGCCTACGCCCTCGGCAAGCCGCTGTACGGCGTCAACCACCTCGCCTCGCACATCTGCGTCGACCAGCTCGAACACGGCGCCCTGCCCGAGCCGACGATGGCCCTGCTGGTCTCCGGCGGCCACTCCTCCCTCCTCCTCGCGCCCGACATCACCGCCGACGTGCGCCCCCTCGGCTCGACCATCGACGACGCGGCGGGCGAGGCGTTCGACAAGGTCGCGCGCGTCCTGAACCTCGGCTTCCCGGGCGGCCCGGTCATCGACCGCTACGCCCGCGAGGGCGACCCGGACGCGATCCGCTTCCCGCGCGGCCTGACCGGCTCCCGCGACCCGGTCTACGACTTCTCCTTCTCCGGCCTCAAGACCGCCGTCGCCCGCTGGATCGAGGCCAAGCGCGCGGCGGGCGAGGAGGTCCCGGTCGCGGACGTCGCCGCGTCCTTCCAGGAGGCGGTCGTCGACGTACTGACCCGCAAGGCGGTACGCGCCTGCAAGGACAACGGCGTCGACCACCTGATGATCGGCGGCGGCGTAGCGGCCAACTCCCGCCTCCGCGCGATGGCCCAGCGCCGCTGCGAGGACGCCGGCATCACCCTCCGCGTCCCCCGCCCCAAACTCTGCACCGACAACGGCGCCATGGTCGCCGCCCTGGGCGCCGAAATGGTCGCCCGCAACCGCCCCGCGTCCTCCTGGGACCTCCCGGCCGACTCGTCGCTGCCGGTGACGGAGCCGCATGTGCCGGGGACGGATCATGATCATGGGGACGGGCGCGGGCATGGTCATGGTCACGCGCACGACCACGATCACTTCCATGAGCTGAGCAAGGGGAACTTGT
Source organism: Streptomyces sp. NRRL F-5755 (assembly GCF_001279365.1). Lineage (NCBI taxonomy): Bacteria > Bacillati > Actinomycetota > Actinomycetes > Kitasatosporales > Streptomycetaceae > Streptomyces > Streptomyces sp. NRRL F-5755. The sequence continues at coordinate 89,329 of NZ_LGCW01000059.1, forward strand.
ACTCGTAGGCGGGGGGCTGTGGCGGGTTGGGCCGGGGCGGTCACGGCACTGCTCGTTCGCATGAAGCAGTCCGGTTCCCACTGGCTGCTCCGGGCCCCCGGCCCAGAATCCGGGCCATGGATGAACCGATGTCCGCCAGTGCCTCCGAGCAGCCCCTGATTCCGCAGCCGCCGGCATCGATCAGGTTGCTCCGCGACGCCGTGGCGCAGATCGCCCCAGCCGCCCTGCCCGCCTTCGCCCGTGAACTGATCCAGGCCGCCGAGCGCCGTGGCCGAACTCGGCCGCATCCTGGACGCAGCCCACGCCGCCGTGGCGCGGGAAGCGCCGTGAAGACGCGCGCCCCGCCCCGTTCACCCCACGACACCACGTCATACCCTGGCCAAGCCGAAATGCAGACATACGGGGAGGCGGCAGGCTGTGCCTTGGTTCTGGTGGGTGTTCGCGTTCTTCATGGCGGGGGGTTTCGCCAAGGTGGTCGACGTGGGGCGCAAGGCGATGAGCGCGCGGCACTCGCGGAAGATGGAGCGGCTGGAGCTCGCGCGGCGGGACCGGCTGGAGCTGGAGGCGGCGCAGCGGCCGCCGGAGCCGGTGTGCGGGTGTACGCATCATCTGGCCAAGCACGACAAGCGGGGCCGGTGCCACGAGGTGACGCAGGTGCCGACGGCCTGGGACGCGGAGAAGAAGCCGGTCGCGTACGAGCCGGGGCAGTGCACCTGCCAGCAGTACGTCGGCCCGCAGCCCCTCTCGCAGGTGTACGCGGAGGAGCTGACGGACCGGGCGTAAGCGCCTCAGGAGGCGGCCGGTGCCTCGCGGCCCAGCAGCATGGTGGGCGCGCCGGCCACCCGGGTCAGGAAGACCACGCAGGAGTTCGGTCCGGAGAGCTTGAGCTTTTTGCGCAGGTCGTCGGGTTCGACGGCCGAACCCCGCTTTTTGATCACGGCGATTCCGATGCCGCGCTCGCGCAGCAGTGCCTTCAGTTTCTTGACGTTGAAGGGCAGCGTGTCGGTGATCTCGTAGGCCGTGGCGTACGGGGTCGGGTGGTGTTCGTCGGCCGTGACGTAGGCGATCGTCGGGTCGATCAGGCGGCCGTTCACCCGCTGCGCGACCTCGGCCACGAGGTGGGCGCGGATGACGGCGCCGTCCGGTTCGTACAGCCAGCGCCCGACCGGGCCCGGCTCGGGGTCGGGCAGGCCGGTGCCGAGCAGGAAGTCGCCGGCGGGCAGGAGGGTTGCGCGGCGGGCGCCCGGCGCGGTGCCGAACCACAGGACGGCTTCCTTCACGTCGCCGCCGTCGGAGATCCACTCGGCCTCCGCCTCGTCGGGGACGATCTCGTGCGGGATGCCCGGCGCGATCTTCAGGGCGGCGTGCGGCGCCGTACGGGCGGCCTGTACGGCCCAGGACAGCGGCGGCGAGTACGCCTCGGGGTCGAAGATCCGGCCGCCGCGTCCACCCCGACCGCCCCGCCGCGCCGGGTCGACGAACACCGCGTCGTACGCCGAGGTGTCCACCTCGGTGACATCGGCGCAGCGCACCTCGATCCGGTCGGCCAGCCCCAGCGCCTCCGCGTTGGCGCGGGCCGCCGCGCAGGCCAACGGGTCGCGGTCGACGGCCAGGACGTGGATGCCGGCGCGCGCCAGCGCGATCGCGTCGCCGCCGATGCCGGAGCACAGGTCGGCGAGGGAGCGGACGCCGAGGGCGGCGAGGCGGGTGGCGCGGTGGGCGGCGACCGTACTGCGCGTGGACTGTTCGACGCCGTTGGGCGTGAAGTACATGCGCGCGGCGTCCGCCCCGAACTTGGCGGCAGCGCGCTGGCGCAGCCGCGCCTGGCCCAGTGCGGCGGAGACCAGCGACGCCGGGTGGTCGCGCCGCAGCCGGGTGGCGGTCGCCAGCTCGTCGGCCGGGTCGTGATCGCGCAGTTCGGCCAGTAGCGCCTGCCCTTCGGGCGTGTGCAGCGCTGAGAAGGAGTCGAGGTCGTTCGCCTGGTTCACCCGGTCCATTGTGGGCCAGGGGGCGGGTGGGGGAGAGGCGGGGCGGTTCGGGCGGCCCCGCAGCGCGTTCTAGCCGCGTCGGCGGGCGCGGCGCCCATGACCGCCGCCGCGGCTGCCGCCTCCCTGCACGGCCGGTCCCGGCAGCGCCGCCACCACTCGCGGCGTGGCCTGTGTCTCGTCGGGGTCAGCCGCCCGCGCGCTCCGCCGCGAGCCGCCCTGCCCGCCCGGCGGCCCCACCGGTTCGCGCCGCCGCTGCGCGCTGTCGCTGATACGGATGAGCAGCGCCACCATCACCCAGTTCGCGACGAGCGACGACCCGCCCTTGGCCAGGAACGGCAGCGCCTTGCCGGTGAGGGGTATCAGCCCGGTGACGCCGCCGGACACCACGAAGACCTGGAGCAGCAGCGCGCTGGCCAGGCCCACCGCGAGCAGCTTGCCGAAGGGGTCGCGGGCGGTGAGCCCCACCCGCAGGCCGCGTTGCGCGAGCAGGACGTACAGGAGCAGTACGGCCATCACGCCGGCCAGGCCCAGTTCCTCGCCGACGGTGGTGAGGATGAAGTCGCTGTTGCCCGCGAAGCCGATCAGTTCGGGGTGGCCCTGGCCCAGGCCCGTACCGCTGATGCCGCCGCTGCCGAAGCCGAAGAGCGCCTGTGCGGCCTGGTCGGATATCAGGCCCGGCGGCCGCTCCTTCTCGGGCAGGAAGATGTCCATGGGGTGCAGCCAGGCCATGACCCGGCCTTTGACGTGCGGCTCGGTCGTGCCGACGACGGCGGCGCCGGCCACCGCCATGGCCAGGCCGCACAGCACCCAGCTGGTGCGTTCGGTGGCCATGTAGAGGGTGATCACGAAGAGGCCGAAGAAGATCAGCGACGTACCGAGGTCGCGCTCGAAGACCAGCACCAGCAGGCTGATGATCCATATCGTGAAGATCGGCCCGAGCTGGCGGCCGGGCGGCAGCTGGACGCCCATCACCCGGCGCCCGGTGAGCGCGAGCGCGTCGCGGTTCAGGGTCAGATAGCCCGCGAAGAACACCGCGATCATGATCTTCACGAATTCGCCGGGCTGCAGCGACAGCGGCCCGATGAATATCCAGCGTTTGGCGCCGTACGTGTCCGCGGTGAAGAACGCCGGTGCCATCAGCAGCACCAGCGCGACGGCCATCGTCAGATAGATGTAGCGCTGGAGGAAGCGGTGGTCGCGCAGCAGCATCAGCGTGCCCGTGCACACCGCCACCCCGATCACCGTCCACACCAGCTGCCCGCCCGCCGCCGGGGCCATGTGAAGGCTCGGTTTCGCCGCGTACGTGATGTCGAGGCGGTTCAGCAGCACCAGGCCGATGCCGGACAGCAGTGTGGCGAGCGGCAGGATCAGCGGGTCGGCGCGCGGCGCGAAGCGGCGGACGACCAGGTGCGGGACGAGCGCCATGAAGAACATCGCGGTGGCGAAGCCGGGCAGCCCGTCGGGCAGCTTGCCGGTCATCGACAGGCCGGTGTACGTGTAGCCGAACACCGTGATCAGCACGGCGAAGGCCAGCAGCCACATCTCCGTACGCCGCCGGTTGGGGGCCTGGGCCAGGGCGGCGAACGTCATCGTGCGCTCGGCGTCGCTCTCCGGGCCCTCCTGGGGCCGGAGCGAGCTCGTCAGTCCACGCACGGGATGCCTCCGCCATCGATCATGGGAGCCGTCTGCCCGGAACCTCCCGCCCCGGAACCGGACTCCGCCGCCGATGGGGAAGACGAGGGTGACGGTTGCAGGGTTCCCGCAGGTGAGCGGGGTGCGGCGGAGGAGGTGCCGGATGTCTCACCGGACCCGGCCGAGGTGCCGGGCGCGGCACTGCCGCCGTTCGCCGCCCCGGTCTCCCGGGCGACCAGCCGCCGGATCTTCTCCGGGTCGACCAGGTTCACGTCCTCGCCGCGGTGCTTGGCGAAGCCCTCGACGGGCAGCGTGGAGAATCGTACGTTACCGCCCGAAAGGTTCTTCGCCTGCTTGAGGAACGACAGCAGGTCCCAGCCATCGTCGATGACCAGGTCCTGCTTGGCGACATCCATCAGCTTCAGCAGCCGCAGCGGGTCGGTGAAGGTGCCCGCCGAGTTCAGCTTGTGCGTGGCGGAGGCGAGGAACGCCTGCTGGCGGCGGGTACGGTCCAGGTCGCCCGCGGGCAGGCCGTGCCGCTGCCGTACGAACGCCAGCGACTGCGGCCCGTCGAGGGTCTGCCGCCCGGCCGGGAAGTCGGCGCCCGAGTACCGGTCCTTGACCGGGTGCTTCAGACACACCGGCACACCGTCGAGCGCGTCCGCGATGTGCAGGAAGCCCACCAGATTGACCTCGGCGAAGTGGTCGACCGGCACGCCCAGGAAGGTGCGGACCGTCTCGATCTCGGCGCGGCGGCCCGCCTCCCGCCCCTCGTGCTCCAGCCGGTCGTGGTCGGTGACGCCCTGGCGCGCGAGCCGGTCCTGCGCGGCGGCCTTGGCCAGCCCGTACGCCTTCTTGATCTTGTCTTTGCCGTGCCCTGGAATGTCGACGAAGTCGTCGCGTGGAATGGAGAACGCGGTGGCCCGCCCGCCGTCGGCGGGCACATGCAGCAGGATCAGCGTGTTCGTGTTGTAGCCGCCGATGTCGGACGAGGCGCCCGCGTGCAGCTTCGCCAGTACGTCCTTCGGCAGATCGTCGCCGTTGCGGTCCTTACGGCTGTCCAGCCCCATGAGCAGGATGTTGGTCGCCCCGCCGGACGACTTCGGCGCGCCGTCGCCGAGCGCCCGCGACGAGCCGATCTGCCCGGCCAGGTCCCGGTAGAAGTACCAGCCCGCACCGGCGGTGCACAGCAGAAGCACGCAGACGCACAGCGCGAGCCTGCGCAGAGCACGGCGCCGCGGTCTGCGCCCGTGCCGGCGTCCCTGCGGGCGCCCCTGCGGGCGGGGCGCGTCCGGGGCGGTGGGCCTGCGACGGTGCTTCATTCGAACAGGCTGGCCGGGCGGGGCTGAAAGAAGCCTGAAGGTTCTGAAGGCGGGTTCAGGATCGGGCGGGGGCCCCGGGCTTTCCGGGCGTCCCGGGGAGTACGGCCACGAAGCGCGCGCCGGAGCGCCCGTCCTCCTCCCGGTCCCGTACGGACAGCTCGCCGCCGTGCGCGCGGGCGATGCCGCGGGCGATGGCCAGGCCCAGCCCCGTACCGCCGCTCTCGCGGTCGCGCGCCGCGTCGAGGCGGGCGAAGCGCTCGAAGACGCGCTCGCGGGCGGGCGGCGGGATGCCGGGGCCGTCATCGATCACTTCGAGGACGGCCTGGTTCTCTACGGCCTGGTTCTCTGCGGCGGCACATTCCCGGGCTCGCGCGACAACCCGGACCTCTGAAGCCGCGTGGCGCAGCGCGTTGTCGACCAGATTGGTCAGCAGACGCTCCAGCTGCGCCGGATCACCCCGTACGGGTACGGGCTCGTCGGCCACCACCACCAGCCGGGGTCCGCCGTCCGCCGGTCGGCGCGCGGCCTCCTCGGCCGCCAGCAGAGCCAGGTCGACCGGCTCGGCGGCGCGCGGGGCATGCGCGTCGAGCCGGGCGAGAAGCAGCAGGTCGGCGGCGATCCGCTGGAGGCGCTCGGTGTCGCGGAGGGCCGCCTGCACGGAGGTACGGAGATCGCCGGCGGGCGGGTCGGCGGCCAGCGCGACCTCCAGCCGGGAGCGCACGGCCGCGATCGGATTCCGCAGCTCGTGCGACGCGTCGGCGACGAACTGGCGCTGCCGGGTGACCGCCTGCTCCAGCCGGTCCAGCGTGGCATTGACCGTACGGGCCATCAGCGCGATCTCGTCACCGCCCGCCGGATCGGGCACCCGCCGGTCCAGCTCGCTCTCGCTCACCGCGGCCAGCTCCGTGCGGATCGCGGTGACCGGACGCAGCGCCAGCCCCGTCACCGCCCAGGCGATGGCGGCGGCGAGCGCGATCAGCGGCGGGGCGCTGGCGAGCAGGGCCACGCCGATGGCGTGGGTGGCGTCGTCCACGTCCGAGAGCACGGTGACCGCGTACACGTACCGCACCCGGCCGCCCTCGCCCGGCGGCGTGGCCCGCACCACGACCACGTCCGCACGCGAGCCGCCCGCCGTCGCGGCCGGGGCGCCGGTCAGGACACGGTCGGCGGAATCCTGGCCCGGCGGCGGGCGCAGGTCCCGCAGTTCGGCGGCCGGCGGATCGGCGGACCGCAGGCTCGTGGCGACGACCCGGCCCGCCTCGTCCAGGACCAGCACCAGGTCGACGCCGTCGGCGGGCGACGTCAGTACGCCGGGGAGCGCCCCGGTGTCGGCCTGCGCGGCGACCTTGCGGGCGGCCACCTCGGTGCGGCTGGTCGTGTTGTCCAGCAGGTTCGCGCGCAGCAGCACATAGAGCCAGCCGCCGCCGACCGCCAGCACGAGCGCCATGGCCAGGGCGGCGGCTGCGGCGGTGCGGCCGCGCATGGACGTCGGATGCCGGTGCCAGAACCGGGTGGTCCGGTTCTGGCTCCGGTTCCGTGAACGGGGTTCAGTCCTCACCGGGTGCCATTCGGTAACCCGTGCCGTGCACCGTACGGATCGAGTGGCGGCCGAACGGGGTGTCGACCTTCTTGCGGAGGGACGAGACGTACACCTCGACGATGTTGGGGTCCACGTCGGCCGGTGAGTCCCACACCTCGTCGAGGATGTCGCGCTTGGCGACCGCCTGGCCGTCGCCCGCCATGAGGCAGCGCAGTACGGCCAGTTCGCGGGCCGTCAGCTCGATGTCGGTGTCGCCGCGGCGGCAGCGGCGGGCCTCGGCGTCCAGGGTGAGATCGCCGCACTGGAGCGTACGGGGGCGCTCGGCGGCGCGGCCGCGCCGGGTGAGGGCGCGGAGGCGGGCGAGCAGCACGACGAAGGAGAACGGCTTGGTGAGGTAGTCGTCGGCGCCTGCGTCCAGCCCCTCGGCCTCGTCGTACTCGCCGTCCTTGGCGGTCAGCATCAGTACGGGCGTCCAGTCGTCGCGGCGCCGCAGCCGGCCGCAGATCTCGTATCCGCTGGGCCCCGGCAGCATCACGTCCAGCACGATCGCGTCGTACGCCGCGGAGAGCGCCAGCTCCAGCCCCCGATGCCCGTCCCGGGCCACGTCCACCCAGTGCCCCTCGGCGGCCAGCCCCCGGCGCAACGAGTCGGCCAGGCCCTCTTCGTCCTCCACGACCAGTATGTGCATGGGGCCATTGTGGCGGGTGTGCCCTGGTTTGTGGTGCCGGTTGGGGGTGGGGGTGTGCGGTTGGCTCCGGTGGTGTGCGGTTGCCTCGGTGGGGGTGCGCCTTGGCGCCTTGGGTTCGGTGGGTGGGGGCTCGGGGCCCCGCAGGGGTCTCTCCTCGTTGCCTGGAGCGGCCGAAATGTATGGAC
>NZ_LGCW01000060.1:0-16005 GCF_001279365.1 Streptomyces sp. NRRL F-5755
ACAGCCCCTGGGCGTCCTGAACCTGATCGTCACCGACCCGGCCCCCTCCGGCGACCACCCCATAGTCCACGGCTCCAGCTTCATCCAACTCGTCTCCTTCAACCCCACCCCCTGCCCCACCACCCACTCCCTCCTCACGTACTCCCAGTCCACGGACAGGACGTCTCCGCATCACGCGGATCAGGCGGAGTTGCTGGGGAGGGGGGAGCTGCCTCGGGAGAGGTTTTGTGAGGGGGAGATAGTGGGGGCGGAGGGGGTTCGGGTGGTGAAGTTGGTGGAGTGAAGCGTCGAGCGGCCTACCATTCCGCCGGGGGACAGCGGCACGGAGGGAGGCGACGGGCGCGGAAATGGCTCGGGATTACGACAGTCAGCTGCTGGAGTCGGTGGCGGTACGCCGACGCAGAATGCGCGATGCCCTGCTGTTCGGCGCGCAGCGCTCGCGTCACACAGCGGACGAGCGGCTGGGGAAGGTGTTCGCGGGGATCGCCGTCACAGCCGTCCTGTGTGCGGGCTGCGTCGGGTGGTCCTTTCTCCAGCACACCCTGGCGCAGCAGAAAGCCGAACAGGAGAAGCAGCAGCGCCAGGTGCAGCAGTACGAGCGGCCGGCCAAGCAGTGACACCGGGCCCGCACGCTCAGGTCAGGAATGCCTGGTTGGCCCGAATATTCGGTGAGGCGCGATGATAGGTTCCTGTAAGTGGTGAGCAGAGCGACGACTTCCCGGACACAACTGAGCCGAGTGACGTTGGTCGGCGAGCGGCGCCGGGCCGACATCGTGCTGCTTTCCGACACGCCCATCGGACAGCTGCTCCCCGACATCCTGCAGTTGCTGGGCGACCGGCCCGCTTCGGAGCCGATGTCCCGGCAGTTGATCACGTCGGACGGCTCCGTTCTGCCGCACGACTCCACACTGGCCTCGGCCGGAATCGTCGACGGTGCGGTGCTCCGGCTCGTCAGGACGCACTCCGCTCCCCCTGCCCCGGTGGTGCACGACGTCACCGACCAGGTGGCCGACGATCTCGACCTGCGGGCCTGGCGCTGGCGTCCGGCCGCACGCCGCGCCTGCGCGGGCGCGGCAACGGTCGCCTTCACGGTGGTCGCCGCACTGCTCGCGCGCCGCGAGTTCGCGCTCGACGCCCTCGTCGGTCCCTGCTCGGCCCTCGCTCTCGTGCTCCTGGCCGCCGGTGTGCTCGTCACCAAGGTCGGGCAGAGGAACCGGGGCCTGACGACCGCGCTCCTGGTCGCCTCCGGCGGACTGGGTGTTCTCACGGCGTGGACGGCCGCCGACGCGTACGGCTGGCCGGGCCCGGCACGGCTCGCCGGCGTCGCGGGGGCGCTGGTGCTGACGCTCGGGTGCCTCGGCCGCTTCTCGCCGCTCGGCAAGGGCGGGCTCGTCGGCGCCGTGACGACGGCGGTGCTCGCTGTCGTGTGGGAGGCGGTGGCCGCCGTCCAGAGCGAACCGGCCCGGCTCGGAGCCGTCATGGCCGTGTTCTCGCTGGTGCTGCTCGGTGTGCTGCCGCGGCTGGCCCTGATGGCGTCGGGGCTCACCGCGCTCGACGACCGCCGCTCCGGCGGGGCCTCCGTCAGCCGCCACCAGGTGGGGACCGCGCTCGCGGCGACGCACCGGGGCCTGGCCCTGTCGACGATCGTCACCGCGGTTTCGGCGGCCGCCGCCGGCTGGTTGCTCACCCTGGCCGAGAGGCCGACCGCGTGGACCACCGTGCTGGCGTCACTCGTCGTCGTGGTGCTCGTGTCGAGGGCCCGCGCCTTTCCGCTGGTCGCCGAGGTCGTGGCACTCCTGATCGCCGCGTCGGCTCTCATCGTGCGCCTGGTGATGCTGTGGATGGAGCATGCGGGGCACGCCGGGGCGCTCGCCGTGCTGTGCGCGGCTGCGGTGCTGCCGCTGCTGGCATTGGCGGTGCAGGTGCCCGAGCATGTGCAGGTGCGGCTGCGGCGCGTGGCCGAACTGGTCGAGTCCGTGGGCATGGTGGGCCTCTTCCCGCTCGCCTTCGGTGTGTTCGGGGTGTACGGGCAGCTGCTCAACCGGTTCTGAGTCGATGTGCGGGCGCTCCGGGCGGAGCGGCAGGTGGGGGTGAAGGTCAGGCATGCCGAGCGGAGACGGCTGGCAGGGCGAGGTGCTGCGCGACCTGAGAGGCGGCACTCAGCAGGGCGCACAGGGCTCCGGCGTTCGGGCGGACCACGCTTCCTCGACCGGCCCGGTCCCGTCTACGCAGAGCGCCCAGACCCCGGACACGGTCCAGGACAGTGCGCCACACCGGCAGACCGCCGCCCCGCACTCGGGTCAGGAGCAGCGGGCGGACCATCAGGGCAGCCTGCCGCGGCAGGTGGACCACCAGGAGTCGAAGCAGCAGCCGACGGCGTCCCCGTCAGGCCGACACCCGCACGGCGCCTCCGGTTCCCGGCCCGTGGTGGACGAAGGGCTGGCCGACGCGGTACGGCGCAAGCCCCAGCACGGCGAGTCCTTCGCCGCGCGGGCCGCTCGCACCCTGCGCCGCACGCTGTCCTCGTCGGCCGCCCGAGAGGTCGACGCGGTCACCCGGATCGCCGGGGTGCTCCAGCGGCCGGTGACGACCGGCCGGCAGATCGCCGTGACGTCCATCCGGGGCGGCTCGGGAAAGTCGACCGTCTCCGCCCTGCTCGGTACCACGTTCGCGCACTACCGGCAGGACCCGGTCCTCGTTCTGGAGGCCGATCCGGCGCTGGGCTCGCTGCCGCTGCGGCTCGGCGCCCGGACCCACCGGTGGACCACGAGCGACATCGCGGACATCGTCAAGCCGGACATGTCGCTGCTCGACGTCACCGGCTATCTCGTCCAGCTTCCCGACAACGCCTGGCTGCTGCCGGCGAGCCGGGGCCAGGTCGGCGCGATGCTGGACAGCCGGGCGTACGAGCGGGCCGTGGTGGCGCTGCGCCGCTACTTCGGCGTGATGGTCATCGACTGCGAGACGCTGCCCGCCGAGGTCGGCCGCGTCGCGCTCGCCGCCGCCCACAGCCGGGTGCTGACCACCCCGGCCACGCCGGAAGGCGTCACCAGTACGTACGCGGTGCTCCGGTGGATGCAGGAGCTGCCCCGGCACATGATCGCCGGGACCGTCGTCGTGCTCACCGCGTTGATGTCCCGCCCGGGGATCGACCTCGACGAGGCCACCGCAAAACTCACGTCCACCGGGGCGAGCGTCCGGGTCCTGCCGTACGACCGGCACCTGGCGGCCGGCGGCCGGATACAGCCCGAACTGCTCGCCCACCCGACCAGGCAGGCCGCCGCCCGCATCGCCGCGGACGTCTTCCACCTCTCCCAGAAGCGCCACTGACCGGATGCCGAGCCCGACCGTGAATGACGGACGACGATGAGTACCCGACTGATCCACCGCCCGGCCAGGACCTCCAGGCCCCCGGCCGCCTCCGGGCCACGCGTCATCGAGGCCCCGCCCAACCTTCCCGAGGGGAAGGCGGGCAACATCGCCATGTCGCTGCTGCCCATCGCGGGCGTCATGTCCTCCGTGGTCATGATGACGGTCGTACGCAACAGCCAGTTCGCCGTGCTCGGCGCGATCATCCTGGTCGTCACCGTCGTCGGCTCCCTGCTGCTCGTCCTCTCGCAGCGCGGCAAGGCCCAGCGCACCCGGCGCACCCAGCGCGAGGCATACCTCGCCTACCTGGAGGAATTGCGCGAGGAGCTGTTCGCCGAGGAGCACGCGCGGCGTGAACGCGCCGATGTCCTCGACCCGCCGCCGACCGCTCTGTACGACATAGCCCGCGATCCGGCACGCGTGTGGGAGCGCCGCCGTACCGACGGCGACTTCCTGCGCGTGCGTGTCGGCACCGGCGAGGTGCCCGTACGCGCCCTGGAGATCGCCCAGCAGGGCTCCTCGGTCCTCACCCCGCCCGACCGCTTCATGCTCAACGAGGCGTCGGCCCTGATCACCCGCTTCCGTACCGGCACCGATCTGCCGCTCACCGTCCCGCTCGACCGGGTCGGCAACGTGAGTGTCATCGGCCCCCGGGAGGACTGCCTCCGCGTGGCGCGCGCCCTGCTGGTGCAGACCGCCGCCCTGCACGCGCCGGACGACGTGGGCATGGCCCTCGCGGTGCCCGGCGACCGGATCGGCGACTGGGAGTGGGCCAAGTGGCTGCCCCACCTGCTCGATACCGAGCAGTTCGACGGCCCTGTGGCGGCCCGGCGCATCGCCCCCTCCGCCCCCCAGCTCGCCCGGCAGCTCGGCCCCGAGCTGCGCCGCCGGGCCTCCTATGCGGCAGAGGTACGGCGCGGCCTCTCCGGCAACGACGCCCTGTCCATGACGTCCCGGCTGCTCGTCGTCGCCGACGGGCACGGGCAGGACGCCGTCGAACTGCCCCGCCCCGATGAGGCGGTCGGGCTGCGCGAGATGGCCGTCACCGTACTGCACCTGCTGGAGCACCGGGTCCAGGAGTCCGGCCAGGTCAGTGTCCGGATCACGGTCGACGGTGACCGGGTGGCCATCGAGGACCTGCGCGGACAGGAGCCGGTCCACGCCCACGGGACCGCGGACGAGGCCGGCATCCCGTTCGCCGAAGGGCTGGCCCGGATGCTGGCGCCGCTGCGCCTGTCCGCCGAGTCCCTGACCGACGCTCCCCTGTCCGGGCCGGTCGACTTCGCGGATCTCCTCGGCATCGACGACATGGCGCGGCTCGACCTGGGGCGCCTGTGGGCGCCACGCGGGGAGCGTGCCTTCCTGCGCGTGCCGATCGGCGTCAACGACTCCCACGAGCCGGTGCTCCTGGACCTCAAGGAGTCGTCGGACCTCGGCATGGGCCCGCACGGCCTGTGCGTCGGCGCCACCGGCTCCGGCAAGTCCGAACTCCTGCGCACGCTCGTCCTCGCCCTGGTGACCACGCACCCGCCGGAGGATCTTGCCCTGGTCCTCGTCGACTACAAGGGCGGAGCGACCTTCGCGCCGTTCGCGGGCCTGCCGCACGTCGCCGGCGTCATCACCAACCTGGAGAATCAGGCCGGGCTCGTCGAACGGGTCCACGCCTCGCTCGCCGGCGAGGTCAAGCGCCGCCAGCAGGTCCTCAAGGACGCCGGAAACATCGCCGACATCGGTGCCTACGCCGCGCTGCGCGCCGGCCGGCGACCCGGCCTGGAGCCCTTGCCACACCTGATCGTCGTCATCGACGAATTCGGTGAACTGCTCACGGCCAAGCCGGACTTCATCGACCTGTTCCTGTCCATCGGCCGCATCGGCCGCTCCATAGGCGTACACCTGCTGCTGTCCAGCCAACGCATCGAAGGCGGCAACCTGAAGGGACTGGACACCTACCTCTCGTACCGGCTCGGGCTGCGCACCTTCTCCGCCGACGAGTCCCGTACGGTGCTGGACACCACGGACGCCTTCCACCTGCCGCCGCTGCCCGGCTTCGGCTATCTCAAGGTCGACACCAGCCACTACGACCGGTTCAAGGCGAGTTACGTATCGGGCGCCTACCAAGGGCCCGCGCGGCACACGGACGGGGAGGACACCGGGCCCCGGGCCCTCCCCTACGAAACGTTCAACACGCTCGGCGAGGCGCAGGACCCGGAGGCGCAGGAGCCGACAGTGCGGCGCCGTGTGACCGGGCCGACCGACCTGGACGTCATGGTCGGTCAACTGGCCGACGCCCCCGGTTCGGTGCGCCGCATCTGGCTGCCGCCGCTGCCCGACGCGGTCACCCTGGACGCGGTCGCCGGACCGCTGGACGTGGGCGAGCGCGGCCTGCAGCTCCTGGACGCGAAGGGGCACGCGACGGGAGGCACCCCGGAGGGAGACTCGACGAACACGTCACCACAGGGTGTCCGGTCCGCGGGCAGGAGCCGCCCACCGCTCCAGGTGCCGCTCGGCCTGCTCGACGCCCCGGCCAGGCAGTGGCAGGGCCAGTGGTACCTGGACCTCACCCTGGCGGGCGGCCACGTCGCTCTCATCGGCGGTCCGCAGTCCGGGAAGACAACACTCCTGCGCACCCTCGTCCTCTCGCTCGCGCTGACCCACACCCCGCGGGAAGTCGGCGTCTACGGCCTCGACCTGGTCGGCGGCGGGCTCCAGGCCCTCTCGGGCCTGCCGCACGTCGGCGGTATCGCGGGCCGCGCCGACCGCGAACGCGCCGCCCGCACCGTCGAAGAAGTACGCACCATGCTCGCGGCCCGGGAGGACCTCTTCCGCGAACACGGCATCGACTCCCTCGATCAGCTGCGTGACCTCCACGCGGCCGGCCGGCTGCCCGAGCTGGCCTCCGCCGAGATCGTGCTCGTCATCGACGGCTTCGGTGCGCTGCGCGACGACTTCGAGGAGCTGGACGACGACGTCACCGACATCCTCAAGCGCGGCGGTGGTTACGGTGTCCACGTGATCGCCGGAATGCTCCGCTGGAACGACGCGCGCATCGCCGTCCAGTCGAACTTCGGTACCCGCGTCGAGCTGCGGCTGAACGACCCCGGCGAGTCCTGCATCGATCCCAAGCTCGCCGCGACCCTCTCGCCCGACGAACCCGGCCGCGTCCTCACCGACGGCCGGCTCTTCGCGCAGGCCGCCCTCCCCCGTACGGACGGCCACGCGGACACGGCCGACCTGGGTGCGGTCCTGGAGCGTGCGGCCCGGACGATCCGCGCGGCCTGGAGCGGTGAGGTCGCCCAGCCGGTACGCGTACTGCCCCACCTCCTGGAGCCGCGGCTGCTGCCGGGCCCGGCCGCCGAACCCGGACGGGTACCGATCGGACTCGACCAGAAGGCCCTCGAACCCGTACTGCTCGACCTGTTCGCCCACGACCAGCATCTGCTGATCATGGGCGACAGCGAGTGCGGCAAGACGAACCTGCTGAAGATCATCGCCAACGGACTCATCGAGCGCTACAGCGAGGACGAGCTGGTCTTCGCCGTGATGGACCCGCGGCGCGGCCTGCGCGGTGTGATCCCCGAGGAGTTCAACGGCGGGTACGCGTACAACGCGAAGCTGTGCGCGGGCCTGGCCACCGGTATCTCCACCGTGCTGGAACAGCGCCTGCCCGATGACAGCTCGCGCCTGGAGGACCTCGAACCCGGCAGCTGGGGCAGCGGCCCGCGGATCGTGGTGCTCGTCGACGACTACGACGTCATCACCACCGCCGGCCAGGAACCACTGGCCCCTTTCCTGCCGTACATCCCGGCCGCAGCGGACATCGGACTCCACTTCGTCCTGACACGACGCGTCGCAGGCGCCTCACGGGGCATGTACGAACCCCTCGTACAGGGACTGCGCGAATCGGGCGCCTCGGCACTCCTGATGGCGGGGGACCGCGGCGAGGGACAGCTGTTCCCCGGCGTGTACGCCTCCCAGCAGCCGGCGGGCCGTGGCGTCTTCATCCGCAGAGGCCGGGCCAACCGCCTCATCCAGACCGCGTACTCCTCCGAGTGACCCGACCGAGCCCCCTCCCGCCGACGCGGACCATACGACGTACGGCAGCCATGCCACCGAAGACGAAGGACCGGACGACCCCGTGACCAAGGACGTCATCGCCCTCACGCACCGCATGCCCGACCCCTGGACCCTGCTCGCCGGCCTGCTCTCCGGGGGGCCCGAGAATCTGGTCGACACCGCCGGGGAGGACGCCGTCGTGCGGCTCTGCGACGACGCGGGGCGCCCCCTCGTCTCCGTCGAGGCGCCCCTGCTGGTGCAGGTCGACGGGGAGGCCGAGCGGCTGCTCGGCGCGACCGCTCCGCCGGTTCCCTACTGGTGGACCGAGGCCCGTGCCACCACCGGTGTCGAGCACGCCGAGCAGCTCGCCGGAACCTTCGCGGCCCGGCTGGCCTCCCTGGCCGGCGGCTCCGCCTGGCCGCCGGAGGCCGCGCGCTCCGTGGCCGTGGTGAAGACCGAAGGCATGACGGTCGCTCCCACGCCCGCCGCCGGCCAGCCCGCCATCGACGTCCTCACCGACCAGGTCGCCGTCGTCATCCAGGACCGCCCGGTGGTGGCCATGACGGCCTGGCTCTCGGACGCGTTCCGGACCGCGGCCGAAGCCGGGCTGGGGCTGCAGATCGTCAGCCCGCCGGGCACCACGCTCTCCCCTGCCGTACGCGATCACCTCGGCACCTGGCCGTCGCGCTGGGTCGTCCGGGACGGGCGGGACGGCTATTACGACGGGCTGACCGGAGCCGTACTGCGCTGGCAAGAAGGCATGTTCGCACCGGTGGCCGCGGCCGAGGCGACCGCCGACGACCCGCGCACCCCCGTCGCCGCGGCCTTCCAGGAGGCCGTGGACACCGGCGAGCGCCAGCTGGCCGTCACCTTCCGCGCCGTCCACCCGGCGGACGACCGGCTGGTGATAGGCGGCGCGCTGGAATCCGTATGGCGCGAGCTCACCGGCGAACCCCCGGCCGGATGGGGAACCGCGGAGCCCGTTAACCTCCCCTGGACTCCACGCCAGATGACCGACCTCGCCCACGAGAGGTCTCCCGAACCGACCTGGTTCGTCGTGGTCGGCAGCCGGGCGCGGCCCGGCCTGGCCACCGTACGGGTCAGCCGTACGAAGGCGGGCGTGGAGGAGCACGTCACGCTCATGTTCGGCTACGGAGCCGACGAGGAACCGCCGCTGGAGTCACTGCCCGGAACCGCGGAACTGCTCGCCACCCGAAATGACCTCCAGTCGATGCTCGTGCAGCTCCGGAAGGCGCGCCGCGACCTTGCGGTGCCGCCCCGCTTCGAAGGGGCCGGAGTCCCACTGGCGTTCGTGCTCGGCGCGGAGGAGGTCCGACGGATGCCCGGCGACCGTGCGTTCAGTACGCCGCTGCCCGATGCCCCCGTCCGCCTCGGCCCGAAGGCCCGCCCGGCGCTGTACTACCCGCTTCCCGGCAACCCGTCGGACCTGTCGGGCTGGCGGGTCTTCGAGCAGCTGACACGCCATCTGAAAGGCGCCTGAAAACACGTGTACCACGGCTTTACCAGAGCCCCCCGGCACACGGCGCTCAGCAGGGCGCGCGGACGCGTCATCCGTAACTGCCGGGCCATTGTCACACCTTGGTCCTAGGATCAGGGATACGGATTGCACCACTGATGTCCCGGTTGATAGGGATGCGTACAAACGATCGACAAATCTGGTGGGGGGAGCCCGATGAAGTTCGACATGGGGGCGCAGACGCTCTCGACCCTGAGGTCCAAGTCGCAGGGGTCGAGTACGGAACTGGGCGCCTTGATCCGTCAGCTCGTGCAGGCCGCGCAGCCGTTGGAGAGCAGGTTCAACGGGTCGGGCAAGGTGGCCTTCGACTCGTTCAAGTCGCGTGCCGACGAGATCACGGCGGCACTGAACAGCGCGCTGGCCGCGATCGTCGGCGGTCAGTCCGGCATGGAGACGGCGTTCGGCTCCGGTGACCAGGAGCAGGCCGACAACGCCCGGTCGCAGATGGCCGCGGCGAACTTCGACGCGGCCCGCTTCTCGGGCCGCTGACCACCCGCGTGCCGCGCGAGCACGTAGATCTCAGGGGGAGTGATGAGCATGGCCGGCGGGATGGACCGTCGTTCGTACGACACGGGCGCCTCGGCGGAGGCCCAGGGCAACATCCAGGCGGTGATCGCACGCCTGGAACAGGTCATCGCCGAGCGTGACGCACAGGTGAAGGCCGCCATGGCGGACTTCACCGCGGACGGTGTCGCGGACGAGTACCACGGCAAGGAAATGCGCTGGAACCGCGCATCGCAGGAGGTCAGGAGCATCATCCAGCTGCTGAAGACGACCCTGGAGAAGAACGACGGAACCGCGCACCAGACGCTCGCCCGGGCGAAGGCCGCGGTCGACAACATCGGCTGAGCCGGCACTTCGGCGCGCCCGGCGGGGAGTTGCCCCGCAGGGGCGCCGACGGGCGGCCACGGGGAGTGACGGCGCCGCACGGAGCCGGCCGGCGGCGCCGCGGTTTTGCAGGCATGGGGGAACGTTCATGACGTCATGGGACATCCAACCGCAAGGGGTTCAGGGCCAGCTGAAGGTCGTCGGCACACACGCCGAAGACCTGGGGAAGGCCCTCAACACCATGCTCGCGGACCTTCAGGAGGCGGCCCGGGCGGCGGGTACGGCCGTACCGGGCTCGCAGGCCACGACGCTGCCGAGCGGACAGCCGGTGCTGACGACGTACAAGCCGGTGGGGCCGGTGGGGCCCGCCTTGCTGCCGCAGAAAGCGACGGGACCGGTCGCTGCGGCACTGATCGAGTACGCGACAAAGCGCCAGACCGACGTCAAGGCGATGGCCGACCGGGTCCAGGCCGCCGTTCTGGGCGCGGCCAAGGCCACCAACGCCTACGTCCAGGGCGACCTGGAAGCGGCCGGGAACGCCCAGAGCGCCGCCCGGGCCGTGCGGTTGGACGCTCTCAACGACTTCGGGGGGACGAAGTGAGCGACGCGCCGGTCAACCCGGCCGAAGTGCCGGTCTACACCGGAGACCTGCCCCTTCTCCAGAGCAAGGTCACGGCGCTGTCCCAAGGCGGCACCAAGGTCGGCACCGCCGGTTCGGACGTCCACAAATCCTTCGGCGGACTGTCCGCCTTCTACAGGGCACCCGAGGCGGAGCAGCTTTTCGGCGTCACCGAACCCGTGGCGCGAAAGGCGCACGACCTGAGCGGCGACCTCCAGGTCATCTCCAAAGCGCTGGGCACCTACGCAGGTGAGATCACGCCACTGGTCGCCCAGCTGGACCAGCTCAGGCAGGAAGCCGCTCGCTTCCGTACCGACAAGGCCGCCGACGACGACTGGAACGAGGACGGCGACCTGGTCGAGGAGAACCTGGCCCGCCGTAACAAGATCGCCGAAGTCTGGACCGCCTTCCAGAGAGCGGAACGCGACTGCCACGCGAAAATCGTCGCGCTGGTGGGCGGCACCCCGCTCAAGACGAACGACGGCACCAACCAGAAGGGCATGTACGGCTACGACGCCGAAGCCCTCAAGCAGTCCAAGAGCCTGCCCTGGGGCGACGCGGTCGAGGAGTCCGTCCCTTGGTGGCAGGTGTGGGAGCACGCCTACGACTTCGGCAAGGGCGTCATCGTCGACGGCGTGTGGGGCACCATCAAGGGCCTGGGCACCCTGGTCGGCGTCGACGGCTGGGACGCCGCCGGCCAAGCCTGGGTCAACCTGGCCAAGCTTTCCACCGGCCTGACCATCACCATGATCCCCGGCGTGGGCTCCCTGTACCTGATGGCCCCGGGCAAGATGCTCCCCACCTGGCTACGGGAATCGCGGACCGCCATGGTCGAGACCGGCAAGGCGATGCTGGCCTGGGACCAGTGGAGCTCGAACCCCTCCCGGGCCGCCGGCGCGGTCACCTTCAACGTCCTGACCGCCCTGGTCACCCGTGGCGGCACCGCCGCCGTATCCGGCGCGGGCAAGGCGGGCACGGCGGCCAAGGCGCTGTCCGTCGCCGGCAAGGTGGGCCACACCATCGACCCGATGACCTATGTCTTCAAGGGCGCGGGCGCCGGTCTGTCGAAGATCGGCGACGTGATGGCCCACCTCAAGACCCTGCGCGGCGTGGAACTCCCCAAGCTGCCCGACGAGGTGGTCGTACTCCCCGACAACGCCAAACTCACCGCCGACGGCACCATCCACCTCCCCTCCGGCAAGAAAGTCCCGGACGCCTTCACCAGACTCCCCAACGGCACCTACAAACTCCCGGAAGGAACCACCCCCCTCCCCCCGGGCACCGTCCGCATCCCCGCCGAAGGCCCACCCCGCTTCCTGGCCGAAGACGGCACCATCTACCGCCCGGACGGCACCATCGAACAACATGGCAGCGCAGCACCAAGAGACATCACATCCAAACCGGAGAGCGAATCCGCCCAGCCCCGGACGAACGCACCGGTGCGCGAGGAACAGCCGGTGTTGGCTGGGGTTGGCGGGCGGAGCGACGAGGTCGTTCGTGGTGGGTCGGGTGTGTCCGAGGTGGGGCGGGTGGGGGGTGACCTTCCCGGCAAGCAGGGCAGCGGCATTCCTCCAGGGGGCGCTGCCGACCACCTGCCTGGTGGCCGCGCCGATGACCGCCTCGTCCCTCCGTCCGCCAGTCACGAAGGGCCCACTGGCCAAGGGGGCGTTCATGGCGACAGCCCTGACGCAGGGACCCGTCATGAGCTCACTGCAAGCCATGGAGAGGGCTCGCACGGCGGTGAACACACAGCGGCCACGGGTAACTCCGAGGGTGGCTCTGGCACCATGGGAGGTAGGCCCGAAGGCGGAACGACGACTGAACATGGCACCTCACTCGGAGATGGTCCCGGTGACACCAGTGCTTGGGAGAGGCCGCATGACGAAGCCGCTCCTTTCGAGCGCGGGAGCGAGCTGGAAGGGCAAATCCGAGAGCAGTTGCGCGGCTCAAAGGTAAAACCTGACGATCTGGAGAGAACTCTGACCAATCTGGCCGGGGATCCGGCAGGTCGCGAGATCGCCGAAACTATCGCTTCAGGTAGATTCAAGGGCGCCGAGAATTTCGGCCAGGTGGTGTCCAGCCTCAGCCACGCCGACAAGATGGCCGGCGGCATCGAACAAATCCGCTTGGCCAACCGCTTGCACGAGATGGGAATCCGCGACATCTCCTTCGAAATCAAGGGCGACGTCGAACTGAAGCCTGGGGTCCGAACCGGCGAGAAAACGGACCTCGACGTGATGGCACGGGATGCGGACGGGCGTGTTCACGGCTACCAGTTCAAGGAGATCAAGAATCCGAAGAGGCTCGTCAAGAAAGTATTTGACAACATCAAACAGCTGGACGAGTCCGGAGCCGACTTCAAAACATTCGTCATTGACACCAAAGGGACGATGGCGGAGCACGAGGCCCTTCGAGCTCATCAACGCCTCACCGAGGTGTACGGAAACACCAACATCCAGTTCATCGTTCGGGTCGAGGACGGGATTCTGATCATCCCGCCCAACGGTAAGTTCTTGCCGGAAGGAACACTGTGATCGCGAGTACGCCTGTCGCTCGTTGGACCTGGGGACGGGACGAGCAAGCCGAGGACAAGATCGCCGCGTGCCTCAATGAACTGGTGGCCGCCTACGCCGTCCTGCTCAGGCATCGCCTCGTGAGCGACGCCTCAAAGGTCTCCGTGTCCGTCCACGAAGCAGGCAAGCCCAACACCTTCCTGTTCCGGGGAGAGCTCGAGTTGGACGCCACCCGGCCCGACCCCGCACAACAGCTGACCGCCGCGGTCAAGGCGGCACTGCTCCCGGGGAAAATCGGGGCCGTGTACGCCGACACCAACGGGACCGGAATCATCATCGACGGCGACGAACAGCTCCCCGTGGACCGGCTCTTCCAAGTAGGGGCTTCGATGCTCCTCGACTACGTCAGCGTCGACCTGGTCACGTTCTCCGATGCATGGATGCCGTACGACCTCAAGGGTTGCAGTCAGCCCGCCACCTACGCGTCGAACGCCCCCCGGCTATCTGCCGCCCTCCGTGACCTTTCAGAGGTACTCGACTCTGATATCGATCCGGACGATCCCACATATTTCGGCAAGCCAACCGAAACGGGCATCGACAACTATTTCGACGAAAACGGCAACGCATCCGACGTGTGGGCCGGTTTCGAAATCCCTCGGCGATACGAGGCCTTCAGGAACGCACCCAGATTCGGCCACATCGGCTACAAGCGTTCAGTGAGCGGCGAGGTTCAATACGTCCCCGTACGAGACGAACACGGGTTGCTGGGGTACCTATGGGCATCCGATGCGGCGAATGGCGCAAGTTTCGAACCGCGCGATCTCGACAAGGAAGAAAGATACAAGGCTTCACTTTCGTGGCTGACCCGGCTCAACGCCGCGTACGACCGGGGCCTGTCCCCCTCACAGGCACTCGCGGAATTGGTCGATCCCAAGGAGGGTGTAGGGCCGAGATCGATCGAGCTGGACAGGCTGCGCGAGCTCGCAAGTGAAAGCTGACCTCAAGTTCGTCAAGGGCCGCCCGTTAGGCGAAGAGGCACACCTCCAACGGGGCAATTGAGTCGGAATCCGGCAAACCTGTTGGGAACCAGGCCATACACTCGCGCACTCGCGCCAACCACCGCTCGCGCGCGCCTAGCCGGCCATCCCGCGGCTCGAAGGGGTCAGGGCGCACGCTCCCGCCTGCCCGCACGCTCCCACGGACCAGGAGCGAGAACGCAGGCACAGGCAGCCCTGCCGCCCAGCTCGCAAAAAAGCCCAGGTCACGTGGTACGTGACCTGGGCTTCATCTGAGCCGCCTAAGGGAATCGAACCCTTGACCTACGCATTACGAGTGCGTCGCTCTGGCCGACTGAGCTAAGGCGGCGTGGTGCGGAGCCCAGTCTACACATCGGATGGGGGTGGTCCGAACCGGGTTTCGGTGGGGGTCAGGGGCAGGTCTTGGTGGGGGGTGGGGGTGTGGATTCCAGGAGGTAGGTGTTGATGGCGGTGTCGATGCAGTCGCTGCCGCGGCCGTAGGCGGTGTGGCCGTCGCCGTCGTAGGTGAGGAGGGCGGCGGAGGAGAGCTGGGCGGCGAGGGAGCGGGCCCAGGGGTAGGGGGTGGCGGGGTCGCGGGTGGTGCCGACGACGAGGATGGCGGCGGCACCGTCGGCGGTGATGCGGTGTGCGGCGCCGGTGGGCTTGACCGGCCAGTACGCGCAGTTCAGGGCGGCCCAGGCGAAGCTTTCGCCGAAGACCGGGGATGCCTTGCGGAAGGCGGGCAGGGCGGCGCGTACCTCGTCGGGGCCGGAGAAGGCGCCGGGGAGGTCGAGGCAGTTCACGGCGGGGTTGGCGAACATCTGGTTGGCGTAGGTGCCGTCCGGGTCGCGTTCGTAGTACGAGTCGGAGAGGGCGAGCAGGCCGCGGCCGTCGCCCTTCTGGGCCTCCGCGAGGTATTCGCGCAGGACAGGCCAGGCGCCCTCGTCGTACATGGCCGCTGTCACACCGCTGGTGGCGAGGGATTCGGTGAGGGTGCGGGGGCCGCCGGTGGGCGCGGGGTGGGCGTCGAGCTTCTTGAAGAGGGCGCTCAGGCGGCGGCCCGCTTCTTCGGGGCCGCTGGTGCCGAGGGGGCAGTCGCGCTGTTTGGCGCAGTCCTTGGCGAAGGCCGTGAAGGCGGTGTTGAAGCCGGCGGTCTGGTCGTGGTTCATCCTGCGGGCGGGCAGCGAGGGGTCCATGGCGCCGTCGAGGACGAGGCGGCCGACGCGGGAGGGGAAGAGGCCGGCGTACGTGGCGCCGAGGAAGGTGCCGTAGGAGGCGCCTACGTAGGTGAGCTTTTCGTCGCCGAGGACGGCGCGCAGGACGTCCATGTCGCGGGCGGACTCGGCGGTCGAGACGTGGCCCAGGCGAGCGCCGGAGCGGCGCAGGCAGCCCTGGGCGAAGGTGCGGAAGGCAGCGGTGAGGCGGTCGGCCTCGGCGTCGTCGTCGGGGGTCTGGTCGACGCGGGTGAAGTCGTCCATCTGGGCATTGGACAGGCAGGTGACCGGTTCGCTGCGGGCCACGCCGCGGGGGTCCATGGCCACCATGTCGTAACGGGCCCGGACCGCTTCGGGCTGGGGCGCGTACTGCTGGAGGTAGTCGATCGCCGAGCCGCCGGGGCCGCCCGGGTTGACCATGAGGGAACCGAGGCGGTCGCCCGGCCCGGTGGCCTTCTTACGGGAGACGGCCAGCTTCAGGTCGGTGGCGGCGCTGGGGTGCTCGTAGTCGAGGGGCGCCTTCATCGTCGTGCACTCGAAGCCGACGACCCCGCACTCGCGCCAGGTGAGTTTCTGGTCGTAGTACGGGCGGAGGGCGGCCGGGACGGCGGTGGGGAGGGGTTCGAGGGTGCTGGTCGCCGGGGCGGGCGCGGTGCCGGCGGACGCCGTTCCGCCGCTCGCCGGGTTCCGGGAGGCGGCGCCGGACGACGGGCTGCCGGACGAGCAGCCGGAGATGAGCAGGGCGGTGGCCGTCAGGACGGTACCGGCGGTGCGGAGCAGGCGGCTGGTGGCCATGGGCGGTCCCTCGGTCCCTGAATCGTCGGCAGCGGCAACGTGACAGTGGTGGGGGTGGGGG
>NZ_LGCW01000061.1:0-15712 GCF_001279365.1 Streptomyces sp. NRRL F-5755
GTCGGGGGCGAGGCGGGAGAGTGTGGTGGCGAGTCCCCAGTCCACCCAGGCGACGGTCCACGCCTGCTCGGAGCCCTCGGGCGGCGCGGGGGGCGGCGGATCGGCGGGCGGCAGGGCGCCGAGGGCCAGGCCGATGGCGGCCGTCTCGCCCTGGGTCGGGGGGAGGCCGGTCAGGACGTACGGGGCGAGGATGTCCGCCCCGAGGATGCGTACCGCCCCCAGCGCTACGGCCGGGTCGCCCCCGGACTCCGACGCCGCGGCCTCGACGTGGGGCGCGGCCACTGCGGCGCCCCCGACACCCTGAAGGGCGTCGAGGGCGCGGCGGGCCAAGTGGTCCGCCGATTCGCTGTAGGCGGTTCGTGCGCGCTCCGAGATCACCGGCGCTTCGTTTCCTTGGGCTCCTTGGGCGAGAGCAGCAGCCCGAGCAGCAGGACGCCCCATCCGGCGCCTTCCGGAGCGGGCAGTGGCGCGTCACTCAGCGGCGCTTCGGGCTGGGCAGTGGCCCATCCCAGTGCTTCCCTGTCGAGCGCGAGGCCGGTGGTCCGAACGGTCTGGGCAAGCATCATTTCGCTCCCTCGAAGAGATGTCATCACCGTTGTCCGGTGATGCCCCGATGCCTTCTCCAAAGTACTCCTGAATCGACATATCGACCATTCGGGGTAAAGGGAGCGAAAGGGGTGTTCGGCTGCTGGGTCACCAACAGGTTCCCCCGTCACCGAAAAGTTCGTTCTTCCATGTCAGCGGCCACTCTCCTACGGTTCCCGGGTAACCACAGGAGACCGGGCGAACCCGGTCCGGGTGCCGAGGAGGCAGCATGTCCGTCACGCTGGTGAACCCCCAGGGGTTGCCGGAGATCCCCGCCTACCGTCAGGTGTCGATCGCGTCCGGATCGAAGCTGGTCTTCACCGCGGGGCAGGTTGCCTGGGACGCCGACGGGGCCACGGTCGGCGAGGGCGATCTCGTCGCGCAGGTCGAGCAGTGCTACCTCAACGTCGGTACGGCCCTGGCCGAGGCCGGTGCCACCTTCGGCGACGTGGTGAAGATGTCCGTCTACGTCGTGGACTGGACCCCGGACAAGCTGCCCCTGTTCATGGAGGGCGTCGCCCGGGCGTCCGCGAAGCTGGGCGTCACGCCGGTGCCGCCGTCCACGCTGCTGGGTGTCGCGGCGCTGCACATACCCGAGCACCTGGTGGAGGTCGAGGCGACCGCGGTCATCGACTGAACGGAGTGCTCAAAAGGGGAGTTGACGGCCTGTCAGCTGAACAGGTCGTCCGCTGCCGACTCCGTCACCCGCGCGCCCATGTTCCGCTCCATCATCCGCAAGGCCGCGTCGGCGAGGTCGGGGTGGATGTGGGCCACCGCGTCGCGCGGGACGGTCACGTCCAGGTGGCGGATGTGTGCGTCGAGGGCCGAGTACAGCACGCACTGCTCGGTGACCTGGCCGCACAGCACTATCCGCCGGATGCCGTGCTGGCCGAGCAGATACTCCAGGGGTGTTTCGTAGAAGATCGAGTGGCGGGCCTTGACCACGAACATCGAGGAGTCGTCGGGGCGGAGCGGCTCGACCACGTCGGCGTGCGGGCCGTCCAGCGCCGTACGCAGGATCTCGTCGTGGTGCGAGCGCCACCGGCCGAAGTTGTCGTTGACGTAGATGACCTCGACGTCCGAGGCGTCGGCGCGGGCGCGTTCCAGGGCGCGCAGCATGCCGGGCAGCGCCTCGCGGACCGACGGCAGCAGCCGCTCGGCGTCCTCGTGCTCGTAGGTGTTGATCATGTCGATGACGATGAGCGCCGACCGCATGTCAGCCGTTCCCCTCGACGAGCACCCGGATGGTCTTCAGCTCGGGGTCGGCCGCGTCCGGCACGTTCATCCCGGCCCGTACCCCGCTCGTCAGATAGCGCACCACCGGCGCGTCGAGCCGCTCGCCCGGCAGGGCCGCCGGGATGCCCGGGGGATAGGGCGTCAGCATCTCCGCCACGATCCGGCCGGCCGCCGCGCTCGCCGGTACGTCCTCGGTCTCGCCGAAGTACGCGTCGCGCGGCAGGCACACCTGCTCCAGCCGCAGTTCGCCCGGCGACGGCACCGCCACCTCGGGTGCCGGGCGCAGTTCCGCCGCGTGCCGCGACAGGTCGCGCAGGGCGTCGAGCAGCACCGCGGCGGTCGAGGTGTCGTCCGCGTGGGTGAGCTGGGCGCTGATCCGGCGGTGGTCGGCGAGGTGGGCGTCCACGGCGCGGTGTTCGCGCAGCCAGTCCGCGGCCCGGTAGCCGCTCGTGCCCAGCCCGCTGACGTCGATCACCACGGGCAGCGGGTCGAAGTCGTGGGCCAGGCCGGGGCCGCAGAAGTCGGCCCGGTCGTTGACGTGCAGCCCGTCGATGGCCTCGATGTCGGCGCGTACCCGGGCGGCCAGGTCCAGGGCCCGGCCCATCAGGTCACGGCCCCGCAGGGCCATCTGCCGCCGCCAGCCGTCCAGCCCGGCGTACAGCAGCACCGAAGGGCTGGTCGTGCCGAACAGGTCCGCCCGTGACTTCAGTACCGTCGGCTGGATCAGATCGCCCCGCAGGTGGAACACCGAGCCCTGCTCCAGCCCGCTGCCCATCTTGTGGATGCTGGTCACACAGACATCGGCGCCCGCGTCCATCGCCCAGGACGGCAGGTCCGGGTGGAAGGGCAGGTGCGCGCCCCACGCCTCGTCCACGATCAGCGGGCGCCCGCGCCGGTGGCACACCTCCGCCAGGGCGCGCAGGTCCGCGCAGGCGCCGTACGGGGTCGGGCTGGTCACCAGCGCCCCGCGCGCGTCCGGGTGCTCCGCGAAGGCCCGCTCGAACGCCTCGGCCGACGGGGGATGGGCGATCCGGCGCTCCTTGTCCCACTGCGGGTCCACCCAGATCGGCTCCATGCCGGAGAGGATCAGCCCCGACACCACGGACTTGTGCGCGTCCCGGCCGACCAGCAGTTTCTCGTGCGGCCCCGCCACCGACAGCATCGCCGCCTTGACGGACAGGGAGCTGCCGCAGGTGGAGAAGAAGGTGTGTGATGCGTGCACCGCGTCCGCCATCAGGGCCTCGGCCCGCTCCAGCACCTCGGCCCGGCCCAGCCGGTCGTCCAGCCCGCCGGAGGCCAGCAGATCGCCGTGGAACACCGCGTCGCCGAGCACTTCGCGCACCATCGGGTCGGCGCCGCGGGCCTGCTTGTGTCCCGGTGGCGTGAAGGAGACCTCGCCCGCCGTCCGGTAGCGGGCCAGCGCCTCCAGAACCGGGGCCTGCGTGTGATCGACAGCCATGCGGCAGGGGTTCCCCGGGCCCGGACGGGTCAATCACCCGCACCGATCGTTCGCGCCGTGCCGCGCCTGGGGCCCGTGTTTTCACCCGTACGGCACTCGTACGGCACCTGGGCGGCACGCGCTCGGCACCCGTACGGCACCGGCCGGGCGCGTCCCGGTGCCGCCCACCGGGCGCCCGCAGGCCCCGCACGGCGCCGGTGGATCTTTCCCGTCCGGGCGGGTTTTCCCAGCCCGGCGCGGGGAACCCGCCCCCGCGCCGCCGGTCCGGCACCGGTGGCACCGGCCCGCCGCGGCAGTGCGCCGCCTGCCGCCCCCGCTCGCAGCGGGAGCTTCGGCGGGCGAGCCTTTTGAAGAGGCACCCGCCGCCTCGGCGGACCGCAGACGCGCGGGAGGAGAAGCGATGGGCGTGCGCAAACGGGTTCGCGACTGGCCCGTGTACCGGCAGCTGACCGGGGGCGACCCGCTGGGCCGCGGCCGCGCCGCGATGTCGCCGTACACCGAGGGGCTGCGCCCGCGCACCGGCACCGCCGACCGGATGGTGCGCTCGGTCTGCCCGTACTGCGCGGTCGGCTGCGGCCAGCAGGTGTACGTCAAGGACGAGCAGGTCGTCCAGATCGAGGGCGACCCCGACTCGCCCGTCAGCCGCGGCCGGCTCTGCCCCAAGGGCTCGGCGACCCTCCAGCTCACCACCGGCTCCTCGCGCCGCCACCAGGTGCTCCACCGGCGCCCGTACGGCACGGACTGGGAGCCGCTGGACCTGGAGACGGCCATGGACATGGTCGCCGACCGGGTCATCGAGACGCGTCGCCGTACCTGGGAGTGGGAGTCCGCCGAAGGGCTCCGTACGGCCCGCACGCTGGGCATCGCCAGCCTGGGCGGCGCCACCCTCGACAACGAGGAGAACTACCTCATCAAGAAGCTGCTGACCGGCCTCGGCGTGGTCCAGGTGGAGAACCAGGCGCGGGTCTGCCACAGCTCCACCGTCGCCGGGCTCGGCACGTCCTTCGGGCGTGGCGGCGCGACCACCTTCATGCAGGACCTCCAGCACGCGGACTGCATCGTCATCCAGGGCTCGAACTTCGCCGAGGCGCACCCGGTCGGCTTCCAGTGGGTCATGGAGGCCAAGGCCCGCGGCGCCCGCGTCATCCACGTCGATCCGCGCTACACCCGTACGAGCGCCCTGGCCGACCTGCACGTCCCGATCCGGGCGGGCAGCGACATCGCCTTTCTCGGCGGGATCATCAACCACGTCCTGACCGAGGAGAAGGACTTCCGCGAGTACGTTCTGCACTACACCAACGCCGCCACCCTGGTCGGCGAGGACTTCGAGGACACCGAGGACCTGGACGGCGTCTTCTCCGGACTGGAGGAGGCGGAGCACCACTACGACCCGATGAGCTGGCAGTACGACGGCGTGGACGTCCAGGCGCCGGCCGGCGAGGTGGACGAGCAGTACGAGGCGCGCGTCAAGGAGGCCGGCGGCTCCGAGACGCACGGCTCCGGCGGCGCCCGCACCGGCTCCCAGGCACCCCGCGACGAGACGCTGCGGCACCCGCGCTGCGTCTACCAGATCCTCAAGCGCCACTACGCCCGCTACACCCCCGAGATGGTCGAGCGGATCTGCGGCGTGCCGCGGAAGACGTTCCTGCGGGTGTGCGAGGCCCTGACCGCCAACTCGGGCCCGGACCGCACCAGCGCCTTCTGCTACGCGGTGGGCTGGACCCAGCACTCGGTCGGCGCGCAGTACATCCGCGCCGCGAGCGTGCTGCAACTCCTCCTGGGCAACATCGGCCGCCCCGGCGGCGGCATCCAGGCCCTGCGCGGCCACGCCTCGATCCAGGGCTCCAGCGACATCCCGACCCTCTTCAACCTGCTGCCCGGCTATCTGCCGATGCCGCACGCGCACGCCCACGAGGACCTGGACACCTTCGTGAACGCGAGCCGCACCGAGAAGGGCTTCTGGGGCGACATGCGCGCCTACTTCGTCAGCCTGCTCAAGTCGTACTACGGGGACGCGGCCACCCCCGGCAACGACTACTGCTTCGGCCATCTGCCGCGGCTGACCGGCGCGCATTCCACGTACGAGACCGTCATGGCGCAGCTGGACGGCACCTGCAAGGGCTACTTCCTGATGGGGGAGAACCCCGCCGTCGGCTCCGCCAACACCCGCCTCCAGCGCCTGGGCATGGCCAACCTGGAGTGGCTGGTGGTCCGGGACTTCTCGCTGATCGAGTCGGCGACCTGGTGGCAGGACGGCCCGGAGATCGAGACCGGCGAACTGCGTACCGAGGACATCGGCACCGAGGTGTTCTTCTTCCCGGCCGCCGCGCACACCGAGAAGTCCGGGTCCTTCACCAACACCAACCGCTGGGTGCAGTGGCACCACGCGGCCGTCGAGCCGGAGGGCGAGGCCCGCAGCGACCTGTGGTTCATGTACCACCTCGGCCGGCGCATCAAGGCGAAGCTGGCCGCCTCCACCGATCCCATGGACCGGCCCGTACAGGACCTGACCTGGGACTATCCGACCGAGGGGCCGCTGGAGGAACCGGTCGCCGACGCCGTGCTCGCCGAGATCAACGGTCGCGGCCCGGACGGCGCCCCGCTCACCGCGTACACCGAGCTGAAGGACGACGGCTCGACGCAATGCGGCTGCTGGATCTACTGCGGCGTGTACGCGAACGGCGTCAACCAGGCGGCCCGCAAGAAGCCGCACACCGAACAGGACTGGGTGGCCGCCGAGTGGGCCTGGGCCTGGCCCGCCAACCGCCGCATCCTCTACAACCGCGCCTCGGCAGCGCCGGACGGCACGCCGTGGAGCGAACGCAAGGCGTACGTGTGGTGGGACCCGGACGAGGGCCGGTGGACCGGCCACGACATCCCGGACTTCGTGCCCGACCGCGCACCCGATTACGTGCCGCCCGAGGACGCGAGCGGCCCTGACGCGCTGCGCGGCGACGACCCGTTCATCATGCAGGCGGACGGCAAGGGCTGGCTGTACGCGCCCGCGGGCCTGGTGGACGGGCCGCTGCCCACCCATTACGAGCCGCAGGACTCCCCGTTCGGCAACGCGCTCTACCCGTCCACGCCGCGCTCGCCCGTCCGCCGTATCCACCCGCGGGAAGGCAACCGCTACCACCCCAGCGGCGACGAACCGGGCGCCGACGTCTACCCGTACGTCGTCACCACCCACCGCCTCACCGAGCACTTCACCGCGGGCGGCATGAGCCGCTGGTCGCCCTACCTCGCCGAACTCCAGCCGGAGTTCTTCTGCGAGGTCTCCCCGCAGCTCGCCGCCGAACGCGGCCTGGAGCACCTGGGCTGGGCCACCATCGTCACCGCGCGCAACGCCGTCGAGGCCCGCGTCATGGTGACCGAACGGATCAAGTCGCTGACCGTACAGGGCCGTACGGTCCACCAGATCGGCCTGCCGTTCCACTGGGGGCCCAACGGCGTGGTGACCGGCGACGCCGCCAACGAGCTGGTCGCCATCGCGCTCGATCCCAACGCCCACATCCAGGAGGACAAGGCGCTGACCGCGGACATCCGGCCGGGCCGCCGGCCGCGCGGCCCCGACCTGCCGCGGCTGGTGGCGGCCTACCGCGAGCGCGCCGGCATCGATGAGAGCACCGGGACGGAGGCCCGCGCATGACCGACCACCTGCTCAGCGGCGTCGAACCGGACCCGGCGGGGGACGCGGGCCACTTCGACGCGCCGCCCCGCTCGGGCTTCTTCACCGACACCTCGGTGTGCATCGGCTGCAAGGCGTGCGAGGTCGCCTGCAAGGAGTGGAACGCCATCCCCGAGGACGGGCTGTCCCTGACCGGGATGAGCTACGACAACACCCAGGGGCTCGGGGCCTCGACCTGGCGGCACGTGGCCTTCATCGAACAGCCGCCGCCGTCCGCCGGGGGGCGTACGGAACTGCCGCCGGCCGACCCGCAGGAGGCCGGTCCGGACGGCCAGGGCGGTGATCTGCGCTGGCTGATGGCCTCCGACGTGTGCAAGCACTGCACTCACGCGGCCTGTCTGGACGTCTGCCCCACCGGGTCGCTCTTCCGTACCGAGTTCGGCACCGTCGTGGTCCAGGAGGACATTTGCAACGGCTGCGGCTACTGCGTCCCCGCCTGCCCGTACGGCGTCATCGAGCAGCGCCCGTCCGACGGCCGCGCCTTCAAGTGCACGATGTGCTACGACCGGCTCGGCGCCGGGCAGGAACCCGCCTGCGCCAAGGCGTGCCCGACCGAATCCATCCAGTTCGGGCCGCTGGACGAACTCCGCGAACGGGCCGCGCTCCGCGTCGATCAGCTGCACGCGGCCGGTGTCACCGACGCGCGGCTGTACGGGCACGAGCCCACCGACGGCGTCGGCGGCGACGGCGCGTTCTTCCTGCTCCTCGACGAACCCGAGGTCTACGGACTGCCGCCGGACCCGGTGGTCACCACCCGCGACCTGCCCGCGATGTGGAAGCACGCGGGCGGTGCGGCGCTCTCGCTGATCGGCGGCGCTGCGCTGTCGTTCGCGGTGCCCGCGCTGAAACACCTGGCCAGGACCACCGGACGGAAGGGATGGCGATGACCGGCTCCGATGTCACCCGCGAGGGCCCGGAGGGCGAGCGCCCCGGCCGGGAGGCCGCGCCGGAGATACTGCGCGGCGGGCCCGACGGGGGGAAGCCGGGCCGGGGCGCCGGGCAGCGGGGGCGGCGGCGCGGCAAGGGCAGGCACGGTGGCCGGGGCGAGCAGCTGATGGCGCCGCCGGCCGAGTTCCAGTCGTACTACGGCAGGCCGGTGATCAAGGCTCCCGCCTGGCGCGCCCGGGACATCGCCGGATACTTCTTCCTCGGCGGCCTGGCCGGTGCCGGATCGGTGCTGGCCGCCGGCGCCCACGCGACGGGCCGCACCACCACCGCGACCGCGATGAAGGTCTCCTCCCTCGCGGCGGTCTCCCTGTCCACCGCCGCCCTCGTCAACGACCTCGGCAGGCCGGACCGCTTCGCGAACATGCTGCGGGTGCTCAAGCCGACGTCGCCGATGAGCGTCGGCTCCTGGCTGCTGGCCGCCTACGGGCCCGCCGCGGGCGCCGCGGCGGCCTGCGCGGTCACCGGGCGGCTGCCCCGGGCGGGCGCCGCGGCGACCGGCGCCGCGGCGCTCCTGGGCCCGGCCGTCGCCACGTACACCGCGGTCCTCGCGGCGGACACCGCCGTACCCGCCTGGCACGGCGCCCACCGCGAACTGCCGTATCTGTTCGCCGTGTCGGCGACGGCCGCGGCCTCCGGTATGGCGCTCGTCGTCGGGCCCGTACGGGAGACCGCGCCCGCCCGCTGCGCCGCGGTCCTGGCCGCGGTGGCCGACAGTGCCGTGCACAAGGCCGCCGAGGAACGGCTCGGCATGGTCGCGGAGACCTACCGCACCGGCCGGGCCGGAAAGCTGCTGCGTACGGCGCGCGCCCTCACGGCGCTCGGCGCGGCGGGCGGCGCGCTGTTCGGAGGCCGCGCCCGTCCCCTGGCCGCCGCGAGCGGCCTCGCCCTGCTCGCCGGTTCCGCGTGCACCCGCTTCGGGATCTTCGCGGCCGGCATCGCCTCCGCCGAGGACCCGAAGTACACCGTCGTACCCCAACGGGCGGCCAAGGAAGCCCGCCGCACCACCCCAGCGCCCAGCGTGGAGAGGACACAGCCCACATGACCCGCACACCCCACAACGACGAACCCGCGCAGGTCGTGCTCAGCGCGCGGTCCCCGGCCGACGCCGAGGCCGTGTTCAGCACGCTGCGCAGCTGCTTCGCCTCCGACCGGGCGGCCGGCGACACCCCGCACGACGAGCCCAACCGGTCCGGCCACCCGATGGTCTGGACGGAGAACTTCGAGACCTCGGAGGTGCAGGGCGATGTCCGCGAGGGCACCCAGCCGGCCGCCGCCGTCACCGTGAACCTCCAGGGCAGCCCGCTGGCCGTGGACCGGCTGCGGGAGGTGCTGACGCGTGCCTTCGCCGTCCGTGCGGAGGGCACGGTGTCGGGCGACCAGGAGGTCGAACTCCAGCTCGTCCTGGAGAGCCCGGACAACGGCTGACGCGCCCCGACACGGCCCGATACGCCACCGGTGCCGCGGACCCGCGCAGGGTCCGCGGCACCGGTGCGTTGCGGGTGACGGCCATCTCTCTCGATTCTCGTGTATCTTGGAAATCGAGAGAGATGGTCGAGCATGGAAGGACGGGCGTCGCGTGCCGGAGGAAAACGAGTCGGTCAAGGCGGCCCTGGGGCGGGCGGTGCAGGCGTACCAGGGGGCCGTCGACGACTTCGACCGCGAGGTCGCACGTCTGCTGGGGGTCAACGAGACCGACCTGCGGTGCCTGGAGCTGCTGCTCGCCGCCGAGCGGGCCACCCCCGGCGAGCTCGGCGGGCGGCTGGGGCTGACCACGGGCAGCGTGACCGCGATGATCGACCGGCTGGAGAAGCGCGGCTACCTGGCGCGCGCCCCGCACCCCACCGACCGGCGCAGCACGCTGGTGCAGGTCACCCCCGAACTCCAGGAGCGCGCCCGCGCGCTGATGATGCCCTTCGTCGAGGACTCCGCCGCGCAGGTCTACGCCCGGTACGACGACGAACAGCTGGCCCTGGTCGCCGACTTCCTCGACTTCAACCGCGAGGTGCAGGAGCGGCACACCGAGCGGCTGCGCGCCGTGGCCGCACCGAAGCGCGGCAGCGGCAAGGCCGGTCCCGTTTCCGCGTGACAAGCCGGTCTCCGGCCCCACCCCCGAGCGAGAAGAAGGCAGTCCCATGCACGTGATGATCATTGGTGCCGGTACCGGCGGCCTCGCGCTGGCGCACGGCCTGCGGCGCGCCGGCATCAGGTGCACGGTCTTCGAACGCGACCGCACCCGCGGCGGCGGCCTCCAGGGCTACCGCGTCGGCATCGACCACGACGGCAGCCGCGCCCTGTCCCGGCTGCTGCCGCCCGAGCTGTTCGACACCTTCGTGGCCACCTGCGCCCGTACCCCCGACCACTTCACCATGTACACGGAGAAGTACAAGGAAGTGCTCTCCCTGAGCGGCTTCGCGCGGGCGAGCGAGGACGGGGCCGGGGCGGAACGCTCGGTCTCGCGCATGACGCTGCGTCAGGTGCTGCTGACCGGACTGGAAGAAGTGGTGCGGTTCGACAAGGCTTTCACCCACTACGGGCGCAACCCCGACGGCACGGTCACCGCGCATTTCGAGGACGGCACATCCGCCACCGGCGACGTGCTGGTCGGCGCGGACGGCACCAACTCGCGGGTCCGCCGCCAGTACCTGCCGCACGCGGAACTCAAGGACGCCGGAATCACCGCCATCGGCGGCAAGGTTCCCCTGACGGACATCACCCGCACGCTGCTGACCGAGAAGACCGTCGACGGCGTCAACCTCTTCCTCGCGCCCGGTGGTTACTCCCTGATCCTCCACGTCATGCGGTTCCCCTGGGACGAGAACGGGGCGCCCAGGAGCGGCATCGGCGCCACCGACGCCGACCTCATCAAGAACTGGCCGGGCCTCCAGTTCGACAACACCCGCGACTACATCATGCTCGGCATCAGCGGCGCCACGCGGAACCTGCCCGCCGACATCCACGAGCGGGACGGGGCGGGGCTGCATGAGCTGTTCCGGGAGCTGACCCGCACCTGGGACGCGCGTCTGCGCACACTCGTCGACCTGGTGGACCCCTCGACCTGCTTCCCGATCCGGATACGCACCTCCGTACCGGTCGAGCAGTGGCCCTCCAGCAACATCACCCTCATCGGCGACGCCATCCACACCATGACCCCGGGCCGCGGCGTCGGCGCCAACACCGCGCTGCGCGACGCCCTGCTGCTGTGCCGCAACCTGACCGCCGTCCGCGACGGCCGGATGTCCCTGGTCCCCGCGGTCCGCGACTACGAGACCCAGATGATCGATTACGGCTTCGACGCGGTGCGCAAGTCCCTGGAGCAGATGGACGGCAACGCGCCGGTCCACAAGCCCGTCCTCGGCCGCGCCGTCCTCGCCGCGATGCGCACCGGCATGCGGCTGGTCAATCATCTGCCGCCGGTCAAGCGGAAGATGGCCGCTTCGATGCAGGCATACCGGGGCCAGGACCGCGACGCATAGCGCCGAAATCAGCCGATGTGACGGGCTCCGGACGGGTGCCTTCCGCGCGGACGGCGTGCCAAGCTGGCGGTGGCAGGCTGGAGGCCGTCATGACAGCTCTGACTGCTCGGGAACGCTGGCTGGCCCGCGCCGCGTTGCTCGCGGCGGCGGCAGCCGTGGTGGTGCTGCTGCTCTTCGCGGGCCTGCGCGCCGTCGCCCTGCTCGGGGTGGGGGCCGGCGGCCTGGTGGTGACGGCGGCCGGCCTGTGGTGGGCGCTCACGCACCGCGGCGCCCGGCGGGCCCTCGCCCTCGCGCTGGCCGTCGCGGCGCCGGTGCTCGTGCTGATCGCGTACGTGAACCGCCATGTGGCCTGGGTCGTCGCGCTGTCCGCCGCGCTGTGGCTGGCCGCCGTCGTGGCCGGGCGGTCCGCCCTCGTACGCGTGGACCGGCCGGCCGCGATGCCCGAGGCACCGGCCGTGCCGCCCCGGCAGCCCTTCATGATCATGAATCCGCGCTCCGGCGGCGGGAAGGTGGCGCGGTTCGGGCTGCGGGAGAAGGCGGAGGCCCTGGGGGCGGACGTGGCCCTGCTGGAAGGGCCGGGCACCATCGATGTGGCCGGGCTGGCGCAGGTGGCCGTGGCCAAGGGCGCCGATGCCCTCGGCGTGGCGGGCGGCGACGGTACGCAGGCGATCGTCGCCGATGTCGCCGCCGAGCACGGTGTGCCGCTGCTGGTCATCCCGGCCGGCACCCGCAACCACTTCGCCCTCGACCTGGGACTGGACCGCGACGACCCCGCGAAGGCCCTCGACGCGCTGCGGGACGGCACCGAGGTGCGCGTCGACCTCGGCCGGGCGGGCGGGCGTCCGTTCGTGAACAACGTGTCGTTCGGGGCGTACGCCGAAGTGGTCCAGAGCCCGTCCTACCGCGGCGGGAAGACCCGTACCGTCGCGGACGTGCTCCCGGACTACCTCATGGGGCACCGCGGCGCCCGCCTGACGGCCCGCACCGGCGACGTGGTCGTCTCCGGGCCGCAGGCCGTGCTGGTCAGCAACAACCCCTACGGCATGGGGGACATCACCGGGCTGGGGCGGCGGCCGTACCTGAACGGCGGGGTGCTCGGCATGATCGGCGTACGGGTGTCGAGCGCCGCGCAGGCCGCCGGGCTGCTCCGGGGGCGGCGCTCCAGCGGACTGACCCGGGCGACGGGCCGGACGGTGACCGTGGACGCGGACCGGGACCGGATACCGGTCGGTGTCGACGGCGAGGCGCTGACCCTGCCCGTACCCGTGCGCTGCGAGGTGCGGCCGTCGGCCCTGCGCGTGCTCGTGCCCCGGGAGCGCCCCGGCGTGCCCGGCCCCCGGCCGCACATCGCCTGGAAACGGATCCTCCGGCTCGCCATGGTGCCGGACCGGCCCGCCGCCGAAAGCGCCGCCCGCCGATGACCGACGTACGGCAGGCCGTGCCCGGTTTCCGCATGCTGTCAACGTACCGGCGCGCCTGGCTCGCCAAGGACCTGGTCGCCGGTGTCGTCCTGACGACCCTGCTGGTGCCGCAGGGCATGGCGTACGCGGACCTGGCCGGACTGCCGCCGATCACCGGTCTGTACACCTCCGTCCTGTGCCTGGTCGGCTATGCGGTGTGCGGTCCGTCGCGCATCCTGGTGCTGGGCCCGGACTCCTCGCTCGGGCCCATGATCGCGGCGACCGTGCTGCCGCTCGTCGCGTCCGGCGGCGATCCGGGACGCGCGGTCGCGCTCGCCTCGATGCTCGCCCTGATGGTCGGCGCCGTGATGGTCCTGGCGTCGGTGGCGAAGCTCGGCTTCGTCGCCGACCTGATCTCCAAGCCGACCATGATCGGCTATATGAACGGGCTGGCGCTGACCATCATGATCGGACAGCTGCCGAAGCTGCTGGGGTTCGGCGTCGACGGGGACGGCCTGATCGACGAGGCCGCCGGTGTCGTCCGGGGGCTGGCGGACGGCGAGGCGGTCCCGGCGGCGGCCGCGGTCGGCTGTGCCGGGGTCGTGCTGGTCCTGGTGCTGCAACGGGTCCTGCCGAAGGTGCCGGCGATCCTCGTCATGGTGGTGCTGGCGATCGGCGCCACGGCACTCTTCGACCTGGACAAACACGGCGTCGACACGGTCGGCGTGCTCCCCGAGGGATTCCCGCCGTTCACCGTCCCCCAGGTGCAACTGGACGATCTGGGACTGCTGTTCGCCGGCGCCCTGGGGATCGCCCTGGTGTCGCTGGCCGACACGATCTCCACCGCCTCGGCCTTCGCGGCCCGTACCGGCCAGGAGGTCCGGGGCAACCAGGAGATGGCCGGGATCGGCGCGGCGAACCTGGCCGCCGGCCTCTTCCAGGGCTTCCCGGTCAGTACGAGCGGCTCGCGCACCGCCGTGGCGGAGCGCGCCGGAGCCCGCACCCAGCTCACCGGACTGGTCGGGGCGGTCCTGATCACCCTCATGATCGTGCTGCTCCCCGGCCTCTTCCGCGACCTCCCGCAGCCCGCGCTGGCCGCCGTCGTCATCACCGCGTCCCTGTCCCTGACCGACCTGCCCGGGGCGGCGCGGCTGTGGCGCCAGCGCAAGGCGGAGTGCCTGCTGTCGGTCGCCGCCTTCCTCGGCGTCGCGCTGCTCGGTGTGCTGCCGGGCATCGCGATCGCCGTCGGGCTGTCCATCCTCAACGTGTTCCGGCGCGCGTGGTGGCCGTACGAGACCGTGCTCGGCCGGGTGGCCGGGCTGGAGGGCTACCACGACATCCGCTCGTACCCGGGCGCCGGCCAACTGCCCGGCCTGGTCCTCTACCGCTTCGACGCGCCGCTGTTCTTCGCCAACGCCAAGACCTTCCGCGACGCGGTACGCAGACTCGCCCGCGCCGATCCGCCGCCCGCCTGGATCGTGGTCGCCGCCGAGCCGGTGACCGATGTGGACACCACCGCCGCCGACGTGCTGGAAGAACTCGACCGGACCCTGAACGCGCAGGGCGTCCACCTGGTCTTCGCCGAGCTCAAGGACCCCGTCCGCCGCAAGATCGAGCGCTATGAGCTGACCCGCACCATCGACCCGGACCACTTCTTCCCCACGGTGGAGGCCGCCGTCGCCGCCTTCCAGGCGCGTACCGGGGCCCGGTGGGCCGACCCGGAGCGCGCGGAAGGCGGCCGGGGGTGAAGGTGCGGCGTCAGACGGGCAGTACGCAGCCCAGCGACGACGTGGCGAACGGCGGCCCTGAGGGGGTGAGGGCGCCGGAGTCCTGGTTCACGGTGAAGGCGGCGACCGTCCTGCCGTACTGGTTGGCCGCGAAGAGCAGCGTGCCCGACGGCGCGAGGCCGATGTGCCGGGGCCAGGAGCCGCCGCTGGGCACGGTGTCCAGCAGGCGCAGACCGGCGCCGCCGCCGGTGACGGAGAACCGGGCGACGCTCTCGTGGCCCCGGTTGGACAGGTAGAGGAACCGGCCGTCGGCCGAAATCACCACCTCGGCGGGGTAGTTGCGGACGACCGCCGCCGCACCGGCGGGGACGGTGGGCAGGCTCTCGCCGCGGGTCAGCGCGCCGGTTGCCGCGTTGAGCGCGTAGACGGTGACCGTGCTGTTCAGCTCGTTGGCCACGTAGGCGTACGGGGCCGTGGGGTGGAAGACCATGTGCCGGGGGCCCGCGCCGGGGACCGAACGGACCTCGGAGACCGGCCGCAGCGCGCCGTTCGCGGGGTCGAGCCGGTAGGTGTACACCGTGTCGGTGCCCAGGTCGACGGCGAAGACGTGCGCGCCCCTGGGGTCGGTGAGGATCTGATGCGCGTGCGGGCCCTCCTGGCGCCCGGGGTCGGGTCCGGAGCCGGTGTGCTGGACCAGGGCGGTACGGGCGCCCACGCTGCCATCGGCGCTGATCGTGTGCGCCGCGACGCTGCCCGCGCCGTAGTTCGCGCTGAGCAGATAGCGGCCGGTGGGGTGCACGGACAGGTGGGTGACGTTGGCGCCGCCGGTGGACCGCGCCGGGCCCAGCGCGGCCAGTGCGCCCCCGGCGCCGATGGCGAAGGCCCGTACGGCGCCCTGCCGTCCGCTGTTGTCCAGTGCGTAGAGCACCTTGCCGTTGGGGGAGACGGCAAGGAAGGAGGGGTCGGTCACGGCGGGGAAGCTGCTCTGCCGGGTCAGCGCGCCGGTCGTGGTGTCGTACGAGCAGGTGATGATGCCGTTGCCGTACGTCCCGAGAAACGCCGGCCGTTGACCGGTGGTGCACTCGGGGCGGGAGGGTGACGGCAGGGCCCACGCGGCGGTCGTGCGGACCCCGAGCGCGGCGCCGAGCGCGCCGGCGCCCACTGCCCCGATGAGCGAGCGGCGGGCCCGGGCGGGG
>NZ_LGCW01000062.1:0-15435 GCF_001279365.1 Streptomyces sp. NRRL F-5755
GGGCGCGGCGGGATGGGGGAGGTGTGGCGGGCGCGCGACGAGTCCCTGGGGCGGCAGGTCGCCGTCAAGTGCCTCAAGCCGCTGGGGCCGCAGCACGATCCGTCGTTCTTGCGGGTGCTGCGGGAGCGCTTCCGGCGGGAGGCGCGGGTGGCGGCGGCCCTTCAGCACCGCGGTATCACGGTCGTTCATGACTTCGGTGAGGACGACGGAATTCTGTTCCTGGTGATGGAACTGCTCGACGGGCGCAATCTCAGTCAGCTGCTGGAGGACAACCGGCACGATCCGCTGCCCCTGCCGGACTTCGCGGACATCGCCGAGCAGGTCGCGGCAGCCCTCGCGTACACCCACGAGCAGGCCGTCGTGCACCGCGACCTCAAGCCGGCGAACATCGTGCGGGTCGCCGACGGGACGGTGAAGATCTGCGACTTCGGGATCGCGCGGCTGGGGCACGACATCGGGTTCACCGCCCGGCTGACCGGCACCGGCATAGCGATGGGCACACCGCACTACATGTCGCCCGAGCAGATCGGCGCCGGTACGGTCGATCACCGCAGCGATCTGTATTCGCTGGGGTGCGTGTTGTACGAACTGGTCACGGGGGCGCCGCCGTTCGACCTCGACGACGCCTGGGCGGTGCTGGTCGGGCATCGCGACACGGCCCCGGAACCGCCGCGCGCCCGCCGTCCCGACCTGCCGGAGGCGTACGAGCGGATCGTGCTGGACCTGCTGGAGAAGGGGCCGGAGGACCGGCCGCGGGACGCCGCCGAGCTGGTGAAGCGACTTGTCTCGGCCCGGCGGTCGCAGGCGG
Organism: Streptomyces sp. NRRL F-5755; assembly: GCF_001279365.1. Taxonomy (NCBI): domain Bacteria; kingdom Bacillati; phylum Actinomycetota; class Actinomycetes; order Kitasatosporales; family Streptomycetaceae; genus Streptomyces; species Streptomyces sp. NRRL F-5755. Next base: position 809 of record NZ_LGCW01000062.1, read on the forward strand.
CGCCGTACGGAGAGGAGCCCGGTCCTGCCGAGGCGGGCGGGCGGACGGCGACGCGGGTGGTGCGGTCCCTGCCGTCCTGGACGCAGGGGATGACCGTCGGGTCGCGGGCCGCGCCCCGTGCGCGGCGGGCGGGCGGTGCCGACCGGGCCGCCGGGCTCACCGGGGCGTGGACCAGCGGGCTGCCGCCGCTCAGCCGCGACACCCCGGCGCCGTATGTCTCCGAGCGGCCCGCCCCGTCGCCCGAACACCTCGCCGCGCTCGCCGCCCGGCACAACGCCGGGCTCAGCCTCGGGCGGCTCGGCCGCTGGGCGGAGGCGGGGGAGGTGCACCGCGCGGTCGCCGCCGAGCGGGAGCACGCGCTCGGCCCCGACCACCCCGACACCCTCGCCAGCCGGTTCGAGGTGGCCTTCACCCTCGCCCGGTCCGGGCGGCCCGCCGACGCGCTGCGCGAATACGAGCGGGTCGCCGCCGGGCGGGAACGCAGCCTGGGACCCGACCACGTGGACACCCTGGCCGCGCGCCAGGAGACGGCGTACGCGCTGGGGCGGCTCGGGCGGCACTTCGAGGCGCACCAGGTGTACGTATCCGTCCTCGCGGCCCGGGAACGCACGACGGGCCCCGAGCACCCGGACACACTGCGCTGCCGGCACAACCTCGCCTTCAACCTCAGCCGTCTCGGCCGGCTGGAGGACGCGTACCGGATGGCGCGGGACGTGGCGTCGGCGCGGGCCCGGGTGCTGGGGCCGCAGCATCCGGACACGTTGGTCACGCGATATGAAGTCGCTTACTTGCTGGGCCAGTTGGGGCGGTGGGCGGACGCGTTGCAGACGTACCGGGAGGTGGCCGGCGACCGTGCGCAGGCGCTGGGGCCCGGGCACCCCGACACCCTCGCCGCCCGGTACGAGGTCGGTATAAGCCTCGGGCGGCTCGGGCGCAGCAATGAGGCGCTGGAGCTGTACCGGGATCTCGTCGGGGCCCGTACGGCCGCGCAGGGGCCTGCCGACCCGGAGACGCTGCGGGCCCGGCACGGCCTCGGCGTCAACCTCGGACGCCTCGGACGCTGGGAGGAAGCGCTGGCCGAGGCCCGGTCGGTGGCCGCGCTCCGGGAACAGGTGCTGGGCGCCGGTCACCCCGACACGCTCGTCAGCCGCCGGGAGATCGCCGTGGCCCTGGGCTGGCTGGGCCGCTGGCCCGACGCGCTGGCCGTCTACCGGCAGGTGGCCGCGGCCCGCGAACGGGTGCTGGGCGCCGATCATCCCGACACGCTGGCCAGCCGCAGCGACGAGGCCCAGTGCCTGGAACAGCTCGGGCGCTCCGCCGAGGCGGTGGCGCTGTACCGGAGGGTCGCCGAGCTGCGGCAGCGGCGTACGCCGGGCCGGGGCTGAGGGCGGGCTGAACGTACCCCGCGCACCCGGCCCGGCATCCGCTCACCGCCGCGGGTGCACCCGGTAGAGCACCGTCGCGTGCGCCGGTACCCGTACCGAGATCTTTCCCGCGGTCCGGGTCGTGCGCCCGGTGTTCAGATCGCGCAGTTCGTACGCGCGGGCCTGCGGCAGGCCGGCCGTCTTGGCCGTGGTGGTGAGTGTCTGCGCCGCGTCGCCGGAGTTGAAGAGGGCGACCGCGTGGTCCCCACCCTGCAGCGGCTTGGACAGCACGTCGTAGCCCGTACCTTGCTGGACGACGCGCCCCTGGACGCCCTTCGGGTCCTGGTCCACGGCGATGATGTCCCGGTTGCCGAGGACCTTGAGCGCGGCCGGGGAGATCTTCGTCAGGTCGGTGCTGGAGATCAGCGGGGCGGCCATCACGGCCCACAGCGACATCTGGCTCTGCATCTGCCGGGTGGACAGTCCGGAGTCGCCGGCGAGCAGGAAGTCCGGGTCGTTCCAGCGGCCCGGCCGCTGGAAGGGCGCCAGCCTGGCGTTGTACGCGTAGTTGTACTTGATCGAGGACCACTTCTTGGCGCCGCTGTGCTTCTCCACCGCGATGTCGCGGCCTTCCCGCCACAGGTTGCCGACCTGCGAGGACCAGCGGATCACCCGGTGCCAGACCTGGTCGCCGTCGTACTGGAAGTACGCGGGCGCCGAGACCGAGAAGACGATGTCGCGGCCGGTGTTGCGCAGGGCCTGGCTGACCGCCCGGTAGGCGTCGTGGTAGGTCCGCTCCTTCGTCTTGCCGGGGGCGGTGGCCAGGTTGCACCCGTCCATCTTCAGGTAGTCGACCTTCCATTTGGCGAAGAGGTCGGCGTCCTGCTGGTAGTGGCCGAAGCTGCCGGGGTACTTCTCGCACGTCAGGTTGCCGACGTCCTCGTAGATGCCGAACTTCAGGCCCATCCGGTGCAGTTCGCGGCCCACGTACGCCATGCCGCGCGGGAACCTCGCCCGGTCCGGTACGAGGTTGCCCCTGGCGTCGCGCTGCTTGCTCATCCAGCAGTCGTCGACGGTGACCGTGTCGTAGCCCTTGGCCGCCAGGCCGGACTTCACCAGCGCCCGCGCGTTGCCGAGGATCACCTTCTCGTCGATGTCGCACATGTAGTACGACCAGTTGTTCCAGCCCATCGGGGGTTTCGGGGTGAGGTTCGGGTAGGCCGCCGCGGCGCGCGCGCCGTCCTCACCTGCCGGGGCGGGGAGGGCGGCGGCCGGGACGGCGGCGGTCGCGGACAGGGCGCCCGCCGCGCACAGGGCGGCGGTGCTCAGACCGGTCAGGGTGCGTCTCGGGGAGCGCGGGGCCGACGAATTGTGCACAGGCACCTCGTAGGGGGGAGATCGGGCCGATACAACGCATCGTCGGACCGTAGGAACGTACGAGCAGGGGAGCAAGCAGCCGCGCCCGCCGGTTCCCGGAATTCAGCCGTCCGTACCTGGCGGCGGTGATCACCGCATGCTACGAAAGGGCCATGCCCGAACGGACTTCCTATGACGTGGTCGTTGTCGGCGGCGGGCACAACGGCCTGGTGGCCGCCGCCTATCTCGCACGCGCGGGGCGCAGTGTGCTGGTACTGGAGCGGCTGGACCACACCGGCGGCGCCGCGGTCTCCACGCGGGCCTTCCCCGGCGTGGACGCGCGGCTGTCCCGCTACTCGTACCTCGTCAGCCTGCTGCCGCCGAAGATCGTACGGGATCTCGGCCTGTGCTTCGCGGTCCGCAAGCGCTCGGTGTCCTCGTACACCCCGGCCGTGCGCGGCGGTTGCCCCACGGGGCTGTTCGTCGGCTCCGACGAGGGCGCCACCCGCGCCTCGTTCGCCCGGCTCACCGGCTCGGACCGGGAGTACGAAGCCTGGCGGCGCTTCTACGGGATGACGCGCCGGGTCGCGGAGCGGGTCTTCCCCACGCTCACCGAACCGCTGCCGACGCGGGCCGCGCTGCGCGCCCGTATCGACGACGCGGCGGCCTGGGAGGCACTGTTCGAGCGGCCGCTCGGGGAGAGCGTCGAGGCCGCGTTCGCCGACGACCTGGTGCGCGGCGTGGTGCTCACGGACGGGCTGATCGGCACGTTCGCGCACGCCCACGACGCGTCGCTGGCGCAGAACCGGTGCTTCCTCTACCACGTCGTCGGCGGCGGCACCGGCGACTGGGACGTGCCGGTCGGCGGCATGGGCGCGCTGACCGACGCGCTGGCCGCCGCCGCCCGCACGGCGGGCGCCGAGATCGTCACCGGCTGCCCGGTGACCGGGATCGCCACGGACGGCAGCACGGCCGAGGTGACCTGCGCGGAGGGTACGGTCGGCGCGCGCCACGTACTGGTCAACGCCGCCCCGCACACCCTCGCCGGGCTCCTCGGGGAGCGGCCGCCGGAGCCCGCCGAGGGCGCCCAGCTCAAGGTCAACATGCTGCTGACGCGGCTGCCCCGGCTGCGCGACCCGGACATCGATCCGCGCCTCGCCTTCTCCGGAACCTTCCATGTTGCCGAGGAATATGGCCAGTTGGAGACCGCCTACCGGCAGGCTGCGGCGGGCGAGGTGCCCGCCGTACCGCCCTCGGAGATCTACTGCCACTCCCTCACGGACCCCTCCATCCTCGGCACCGACCTGGTCCGGCAGGGCTACCAGACGCTCACCCTCTTCGGCCTGCACACCCCGGCCCGCCTCTTCACCGGCGACCACGACGCCACCCGCGAACGCCTGCTCGCGGCGACCCTCGCCCAGCTGGACGCCGTCCTGGCCGAACCGCTCACCGACTGCCTGGCCACCGACGCGGACGGCCGCCCGTGCATCGAGGCCAGGAGCCCACTCGACCTGGAACGCGACCTCGGGCTGCCGGGCGGGCACATCTTCCACCGGGACCTGGCGTTCCCGTACGGCACGGAGGAGGCCGACGGGGACGATCCGGCGGCCCGTTGGGGCGTGGCGACGGGGCGCGCCAATGTGCTGCTGTGCGGTGCGGGCGCGGTCCGGGGCGGCGGGGTGAGCGGAATTCCCGGGCACAACGCGGCCATGGCGGTGCTGGAGCGGGGGTGACCGGGGCGGGAACGGGTGTGATCGGCCGACCGGGGGTGGAACGGGTGTGACCCGGCTGCGAGGCCACTTCCATACGCGGCTGTACGCATCAGGCGGCCCCCGCCGTCCCTCGCCGCCGCAGCCCGGCCGCCCGTACCGCGCCCGCGGCAGCCCGTACAGCGCTGTTGATCGCGATCTCGCCGCGCATGCCGGGCGCCGCGACCTGGTCCCCGGCCAGGAACACGCCGTTGCCGCGCTCGATGGCCGGCCGGTCCCGCCAGGTCAGCCCCGGCAGGTCCAGGGCGCCGGTCCGGCCGCGCGCGGTGCCCTGCCGCTGCCAGACCACACGGTCCCGCCATCCGGGCACCGTCAGCTCGGCGAACCGTCCGAGCCGCTGCCGGGCATCCGCCGGGCTCTCCCCGGCGCGTACCGGCATGTCCAGCTGGAACAGCGACTCGCCGCGCGGCGCGGTCGTCGGGTCCTGCATCGAGTAGCTCTCGTGGAAGCCGCCCGCGTCCAGGTCGAAGGCGAGAAACCGGTCGTGCCTGCCGCGCGGGACCGCGAGGTCCAGCAGGGCGCAGTGGCCGCTCTCCCAGCGCAGCGAGTCGTCGCCCAACAGGGCGCGGGCCGAGGAGAGTTCGGTGGCGACGATGGTGGGGTGCGCCGGGAGCTCGGTGATCCGGGAGCCGAGTTCGACGCGTATGCCCAGCTGCCGGGCGCGGGCCGCCAGCCGGCCCACGACCGCCTGCCAGCCGCCCACCACCCACCGCACGGTCGGCACCCCGGGCGCGAACACCCGGCGCAGCAGCCCCCACACGAAGGCCGCCGACAGCCGGCCGGTGTCCGCGTCGTACGTCACCACGGCGATCGCGTTGGCCGCGGCGCGCGCCGCCTCCTCGCCGAAGTGCCGGGAGGCCCAGCTGTGGAAGTCCTCGTCCACGGGCGCGGTACGGGTGCGGCCCACCGTGATCATCCGCAGGAAGCCGGCCGGCGGCCGCAGGGTGCGCCGCCCGTCCCGTACGAAGGAGACCCGCAGCAGGTCGGGCGCGGACGGCCGGCCCAGCCGGCCGGTCAGGCCGCGTTCGGCCAGCCAGGACCAGTGCGGGCCGTCGCAGTAGAAGACGTGCGGCCCCTCGTGGGCGATGTACGGTGCGGCCGTGGCCCGGCCGCGCCCGCCCGGCGAGCCGTGCGCCTCGTGCAGCGTCACCGCGGCTCCGGCCTCGGCGCAGGCGATGGCGGCCACCAGGCCCGCCGTGCCGCCGCCGATGACGGTGATGTCCGTGCGCATGATGTGCCTCCCGGGGCCCGGCCCGCTGTGCGGGTGCGTCGTCTTCGTGCGGGTGCTCGTCCCTCCGGACGGATGCGGGCACCACGGATGTGACACGGCGGCGCGCACCGCCCCGGCCCATTGACTGACGCAGCATCAGGAAATCTCTTCCCTCGTACGGCGCCCTGCGGCATCCTGCGCCCATGCAGACGGAGCTGAGCAACCGGCTGGGAGTCGAGCACGCCGTCTTCGGGTTCACCCCGTTCCCCGCGGTCGCCGCCGCGATCAGCCGGGCCGGCGGCTTCGGCGTGCTCGGCGCGGTCCGCTACGCGGCGGCCGAAGAGCTGGCCCGCGACCTGGAATGGATCGACCGGCACACCGGCGGCGCGCCGTACGGCCTGGACGTGGTGATGCCCGCCAAGAAGGTCGAAGGCGTCACGGAGGCCGACATCGAGGCGATGATCCCGGAAGGGCACCGCCGCTTCGTCGCCGAGACCCTCGCCGCGCACCGGGTCCCCGAACTGCCGCCCGGCGAGGCGTCCGGCTGGCGCATCACGGGCTGGCTGGAGCAGGTCGCCCGCGCGCAGCTCGACGTGGCCTTCGACTTCCCGGTCCGGCTGCTGGCCAACGCGCTCGGCTCACCGCCCGCCGACGTCGTCGAGCGCGCCCACGCGCACGGCATCCTCGTCGCCGCGCTCGCGGGCAGTCCCCGGCACGCCCGGCACCACAAGGACGCCGGGATCGACATCGTCGTCGCGCAGGGGTACGAGGCCGGCGGCCACACCGGGGAGATCGCCACCATGGTGCTCACCCCCGAGGTCGTCCGGGCCGTGGACCCGCTGCCGGTCCTCGCGGCCGGCGGCATCGGCACCGGCGAACAGATCGCCGCCGGGCTGGCCCTGGGTGCCCAGGGTGTCTGGCTCGGCTCCGTCTGGCTGACCACCGAGGAGGCCGGGCTGCACTCCAGGCGCCTCACCGAGAAGCTGCTCGCCGCGGGCTCCGGCGACACCGTCCGCTCCCGCGCGCTGACCGGCAAGCCCGCCCGCCAGCTCCGTACGGCCTGGACGGACGCCTGGGACGACCCGTCGGGGCCCGATCCGCTGCCCATGCCGCTGCAAGGGCTGCTGGTCGCCGAGGCCGTCTCCCGTATCCAGAAGTACGAGGTCGAGCCGCTGCTCGGCACGCCGGTCGGCCAGATCGTCGGGCAGATGAACGCGGAACGCAGTGTGCGGGCGGTCTTCGACGACCTCACCCGCGGCTTCGAGCGGGCCGTCGACCGCATCAACCGCATCGCCGGACGCGGCTGAGCCGAGGAGGACACATGTCGGCATCCATGGCGTCACCATCCCCGAACGGCTTCTGGGCGCAGGCCACCGCCGACCCGGGACGCACGGTCCTGATCGCCCCGGACGGCGAGGAGTGGACCGCGGCCCGGCTGCACGCCGCCTGCAACCGCCTGGTGCACGGGCTGCGCGCGGCCGGCCTGGAGCGCGGCGACGCCTTCGCGGTGGTGCTGCCCAACGGCGTCGAGTTCTTCACCGCCTACCTCGCCGCCACCCAGGCGGGCCTGTACCTCGTACCGGTCAACCACCACCTCGTCGGCCCGGAGATCGCCTGGATCGTCGCCGACTCGGGGGCCAAGGCACTGATCGCGCACGAACGGTTCGGCGACGCCGCCCGGGCCGCCGCCGACGAGGCGGGGCTGCCGCCGGAACAGCGGTACGCCGTCGGCACGGTGTCCGGCTTCCGGCCGTACGCGGCGCTCCTCGAAGGACAGCCGGAAACGCCGCCGGAGGACCGCACCCTCGGCTGGGTCATGAACTACACCTCCGGCACCACCGGACGCCCCCGCGGCATCCGCCGCCCCCTGTCCGGCCGCCCGCCCGAGGAGTCCCACCTCGGCGGCTTCCTCGGCATCTTCGGCATCCGGCCGTTCGACGGCAATGTGCACCTGGTGTGCTCGCCGCTCTACCACACGGCCGTGCTCCAGTTCGCGGGCGCTTCCCTGCACATCGGGCACCGGGTCGTCCTGATGGACAGGTGGACGCCGGAGGAGATGCTGCGGCTGATCGACACGTACCGCTGCACCCATACGCACATGGTGCCCACCCAGTTCCACCGGCTGCTCGCCCTACCCCAGGAGGTACGGGCGCGCTACGACGTGACCTCGATGCGGCACGCCGTCCACGGCGCCGCGCCCTGCCCCGACCACGTCAAACGGGCGATGATCGACTGGTGGGGGAGCTGTGTGGAGGAGTACTACGCGGCGAGCGAGGGCGGCGGCGCGTTCGCCACCGCCGAGGACTGGCTCAAGAAGCCCGGTACGGTCGGCCGGGCCTGGCCGATCAGCGAACTGGCGGTCTTCGACGACGACGGCAACCGGCTGCCGCCCGGCGAACTGGGCACCGTCTACATGAAGATGACCACCGGCGGCTTCAGCTACCACAAGGACGCGGACAAGACCCGCAGGAACCGCATCGGGGACTTCTTCACCGTCGGCGACCTCGGGTACCTGGACGCAGACGGGTACCTCTTCCTCCGCGACCGCAAGATCGACATGATCATCTCGGGCGGGGTCAACATCTACCCCGCCGAGATCGAGTCCGCCCTGCTCGCCCACCCCGCCGTCGCCGACGCGGCCGCCTTCGGCATCCCGCACGACGACTGGGGCGAGCAGGTCAAGGCCGTCGTCGAGCCCGCCGACGGCTTCACAGCGGGCCCGGCCCTCGCCGACGAGATCCTGGAGCACTGCGCCCGGCGGCTCGCGGGCTACAAGCGCCCCAGGTCCGTCGACTTCACCGCGGCCATGCCGCGCGACCCCAACGGCAAGCTCTACAAGCGGCGGCTCCGCGACCCGTACTGGGCGGGCCGGGAGCGCGCCGTGTGAGGTCTTCCTACCGCTGGCGGACGTGCTCCACCCGCAGCTGCGGCGAGGCGAGCACGTCGCGTTCGCAGAAGCGGGACCGGATCATCCGGCCTGCCGAGTACAGCTCGGTCTGGTCGCTGTAGTGCGGCGACCGCGGGTTGGAGGACTGCGAGTACGTCAGCAGCGTCCGGGCGTTCACCGGGCAGCCGTCGTCCGCGAAGCTCACCGCCTGGATGTAGCTGGAGCCGTGCCGCACCTCCGTATAGCCACCGCCCGCCGGGTTCCACCGGCCCACGGTCATGTTCCAGACGCCCAGCCCGTCCACGCCGCCGCTGACCGGGATGCGCTTGCCGTTGCGTACGACGAACTGGTGCTCGCCGAGCGGTGCGGCGAGCGGAATGCGCGCGGCGCGCAGCTCGGAGACGGCGTCGGCGAGCGCGGTCGCGAGGCCAGGGGCGGCGGTGTTCAGGGTGCGCGGGGTCCGCACCGGATCATCCGGGTCGAAAGGCGTCTTCCAGAGGTCGGTCTGCGGCACTGTGGCGGTCAGCCGGCGCCAGAACCGGTCGAAGAGGAGCGCGCCCTTGCTGTCCGTCCGTACCGTACGGTCCCAGGCGGCGATCACCCGGCACGCCTCCGAGACGTCCACGGCCTTGCCGTCGCTGCCGGTCGCCGTACCGCCGGGGAGCGCGGCGCAGGCCCGCGCGGTGTCGGTGGCGGCCAGATCCCCGGCGGGCACCCGGTTGGTGAACTGCTGGCGCTGGAGATCGGCCGTGGTCAGTTCGCCCCGGTCCGCCAGGGCGGACACGTCCTGGACGGCGCCGCGCGTCCGCAGGGAGCGCGGGGTGCCGATGTCACCGAGGACGCGCGGGTAGCCCGTCAGCGGCCGGTCCGCGTTGGCCAGCCAGGCGCTGTCGTTGGAATTCTCCGCGTACGGGGCGTCCGTGAGCGTGGGCATCGCGGACGGGCCGAAGATGCCCGGCTGTACGGCGTCCCGGTCGCGGCCCGGTGCGCAGCCGGAGCGCGCGCCGTCCAGTACGGCCAGGCCGGTGGCCGGGTACAGCAGCCGCCCCAGGTCCGTGGAACAGCGCTCCACGAGGTCGTCGGTGATGCGCGGCACCACCTGCGACTGGGTGTAGAGGGTGCGGCCGGCCGAGTCGGCGGCGACGGTGTTCACCCAGGGCAGGCCCTGCGTCCGGCGCAGCACCCGCTGTACGTCCGCCACGTCCCGGGCCTTGCCCAGGCCCAGGAAGGTGTCGGACATCCGCAGCTGCGCCGCGTTCGGGTCACCCATCGCGTACGCCGTACGGTTCGTCCACGCCAGGTCGAGGCCGCCGTACTCGGTGACGACCGGGCCGTAGCGCGTCCACCACTGCGTACGGACCACATCCGGACCGTCCTTGACCGGCACCGTCACGGTCCGCCGCGTCATCCGCTCCGGCTTCCCGTCCACCAGGTACACGGTCGGGTCCGCCGGGTCCAGGGTGAGCTGGTGGAAGTTCATGGGCACACCGGTGGAGACCGTGTGGCTCCAGGCGATGCGGGCGTTGTGGCCGACGGTGGGAGTGGGGGAGCCGAGGATCAGGCCGCCCGCGATATCGAGTTCGCCGGGTATGGTCACCTGCGACTGCCAGAAGCGGCGGCCGCCGGACCACGGGTAGTGCGGATTGCCCAGGAGCAGGCCGCGGCCGTTGGCGGTGGTGTCACCACGGAAGGCGACGGCGTTGGAACCCAGGCCCCCGTCGCCGCGCGCGAGGTGGGAGCGGACGGACGCCACGGACTTCTGGGGGCTCTGCGGCGCGGTGGGGGCGGGCGAGGCACCGGCCGCGGGCGGGTGGGCCGCGACGACGTTGTCCACCACATCGGCCTGACCGGCCGTGATCACGAGGGCGTACGCGTTGGCCGCCACATCGAGCGGGGTGACCGGCTTGACCCACTCCTTGCCCGCACAGGCCGGATCGGTGCTCTTCCGCTGCGCCAGCCAGGCGTTGTACCCGGCCGCCCAGCCGCGCATCAGCTCCTTCACCTCGTCGCCCGGCCCGGCCGGAGCGGGCTGCCGCAGCAGCTTCTCGACGGTGCGGTTCTGGCGTATCCCCTTGAAGAAGAGGTCGCTGGCGAGATTGGTGCTCGCGGAGGAGTGGGTGCCGTCGGGGTGCCCCGCGGCGCCGAAGTACCGGGAGCGTTCGCCGCGCAGGGTGACGAAGCCGTCGGCGAGCGTGCAGACCTGGTCGGCGGCCTGCGCCCAGCCCACGCCGAAACCCAGGTCGGGGTAGTCGCCGGCGACTATGTGCGGGATGCCGTACTCGGTGTAGCGGATGTCGGCCGAGAGACCGCCGCCCGACGGGTGGGACGCCTCGGCGGCCGCGTCCGGGGCGGGCGACAGCGCCGCCGCGGTCAGCAGCACCACCCCCGCCGCGGCGAGCTTTCTGAAACGGTCGCGCATAACGGGTGATCCTCCTTGCAGTCCTGAAGGTGCCGTACACGAACACGTGCCAACTCACGGGGACGCGGAGGAGGTTGAGCATTGAGCGGAGGATTGAGCATAACCGTGACAGGTCACGACGGGCCCGACGGCGCGGTCTTTGGCGCGAACGCCCCGTGCGCCCCTCCCCGCCCCGCTCTCTTGACCCGGCCCGGGGCCGGGCACAGGATCACGCCATGACGGGAGCCACGGCGGGAGTACGGACGAACACGGTCGACGGGGTCCTGCGGCGCAGCGCGCGCCGGACGCCCGACCGCACGGCGGTGCGCTACGGCGACCGGTCCTGGACCTACGGCGAACTGGACGACGCGGTGACGGCCGCCATGTGCGCGCTGCTGGAGAGCGGGGCGGCGCCCGGGGACCGGGTCGCCGCGTACGGCCACAACTCCGACGGGTACCTGATCGGCTTCCTGGCCTGCGCCCGCGCCGGACTGGTGCACGTACCCGTCAACCACCACCTCACCGGCGACGAACTGTGCTACATCATCGAACAGTCGGGCAGCACCCTCGTCCTCACCGACCCGGCGCTGGAGCACCGGCTGCCGCCCGGGGTCCGGACGATGCCGCTGCGGGACGCGGCGGGGTCGCTGGTGGAGTGGGCGGAGGAGGGGCGGGGCGTGATGAAGTCGGCGGTCCTCCGGACCGGTGATGAGAGTGGGGCGGGGGAGGCATACGGGGCCGGCGATCCGGAAGATGCGTACGGCTCGGGCTCCGACGACCTGGTGCAGCTCCTCTACACCTCCGGTACGACCGGGCTGCCCAAGGGCGCGATGATGACGCACGGCGCGCTGGTCCACGCGTACACCTCGGCCATCGTCGCCCTCGACCTGAAGGCGACCGACCGGCCCGTGCACAGCCTGCCCCTCTACCACTCGGCGCAGCTGCACGTGTTCCTGATGCCGTACCTCGCCGTGGGCGCCGAGAACGTCATCCTCGACGCGCCCGACCCGGACCGGATCTTCGACCTGGTCGAGGCGGGGCGGGCGGACAGCCTGTTCGCGCCGCCCACCGTGTGGATCGCCCTCTCCCAGCACCCCGGATTCGCCACCCGCGACCTCGGCGGCCTCCGCAAGGCGTACTACGGCGCGTCCATCATGCCGGTGCCCGTCCTGGAGCGGCTGCGCGCCCGGCTGCCCGGCCTCGCCTTCTACAACTGCTTCGGGCAGAGCGAGATCGGGCCGCTGGCCACCGTGCTGGGGCCGGACGAGCACGAGGGGCGGATGGACTCGTGCGGTCGGCCGGTGCTGTTCGTGGAGGCGCGGGTGGTGGACCCGGGAGGCACGGAGGTGCCCGACGGCGAGCGCGGGGAGATCGTCTACCGCTCGCCCCAACTGTGCACGGGCTACTGGGACAAGCCGGCGGAGATCGCGGCGGCCTTCCGGGACGGCTGGTTCCGCTCCGGGGACCTGGCCGTGCGGGACGCGGAGGGCTACTTCACCATCGTCGACCGGGTCAAGGACGTCATCAACTCGGGCGGTGTGCTGGTGGCCTCGCGGCAGGTGGAGGACGCGCTGTACGCGCATCCGGGGGTCGCGGAGGTGGCGGTGGTCGGACTGCCGGACGAGCGCTGGATCGAGGCGGTGACGGCCGTGGTCGTACCGCGCGCGGGCACGGCGCCGGACGAGGCGGAGCTGATCGCGGCGGCGCGGGAGCGGCTGGCCGGGTTCCAGGTGCCCAAGCGGGTGCTGTTCGCCGAGGCGTTGCCGCGCAACGCCAGCGGCAAGATCCTCAAGCGCGAACTCCGGGAACGGTACGGGGCCGGCTCCGGTCCGGGACCAGGCTCTGGCTCCTCCGCCCCAGGATCAGGCTTCGGCTCCGGCCGGGAGTGAAGGCCCGCACGTAGGCGTCCGCGGGGCCGTCCCGGCCTTCGCCGAGGGCGATTGTCAGACCCCCCTGCCATGCTGGGAAGTGCTGGGGGAGAGGCATCGAGCGGCACCGCATCCTCCCTGGTGACGAGGGCGTACGTGCTCGCTCGGCGGCCGCCCGCGTCGTGCGATGACAAGCAGCGACGACAGGCCGGAGGAGATCGACATGCTCACCACCCAGTACGTCCCGGGCGCACCGAACTGGCTCGACCTCGGCGCACCGGACATGGACGCGGCCACCGCGTTCTACGGCGCCGTCTTCGGCTGGACCTTCCGCTCGGCCGGGCCGGACGCCGGCGGGTACGGCTTCTTCCAGCTCGACGGGAAGACCGTGGCCGGGGCCGGACCGCTGACCGAGGAGGGCGCCCGCCCGGCCTGGACGGTCCACTTCCACACACCGGACGTGGACGCCCTGGCCAAGTCCGTCGAGCAGGCCGGCGGCACGGTCCGCTTCGGCCCGTGCGACGTCTTCACCGCCGGCCGGCTGGCCGGGTTCACGGACCCGGCGGGCGCCGAGTTCGCCGCCTGGCAGCCCGGCGACACCCCGGGCATGGAACTGGTCGGCGCGACACACGCACTGTGCTGGACCGAGCTGTACACCACCGACGCGGCCGCCGCGAAGACGTTCTACCGCTCGGTCTTCTCGTGGGAGACGGTCGACAAGGAGATGGGCGGAGAGGTGGTCTACACGATCGCCTCGCCCGCCGGCACCGACCCGGACGGCGACGCCGGCCATGCCGGCATCATGCAGATGGCACCGGAGAACGTCGCCGGCGGCTCCACGCCGGAATGGCATCCGTACTTCGCCGTCGAGGACTGCGACGCGACCGTCGCCACGTCCACCGAACGCGGCGCGATAGCCATCCACCCGCCCGTGGACGCCGAGGGCGTCGGCAGGCTGGCCATGCTGCGGGACCCGTTTGGGGCGGTGTTCGCGGTGATCACGCCGAGTGTGGGGTGAGGCCGGGGAGTCGGTGAGGCGGGGGAGGTGGCGAGGCGAGGGAGTCGGTGTGTGGGCGGGGCGCCGTACGGGGCAGCCCGGTCGCCGGGTGGCCGGTCGCCGGGTGGCCGGTGCCCTGAAGTGATCGCACCGTAAAACGATTGCTTCGGGACCAGGGCTCACGTTGGCTGTCCGGCATGGCCGAACTGCACACCGAACGCCTCGTCCTCCGCCGCTGGCGGGAGTCCGACCTCGAACCGTGGGCCGCGATGAACGCCGACCCCGAAGTACGGGAGCACCTGGGTGACCTGCTCACCCGCGAACAGAGCGACGCTTCCGTGCGGCGGTTCGAGGCCGACCTCGACCGGCGCGGCTACGGATGGTGGGCGGTCGAAGTACGGGCCACGGGCGAGTTCATCGGCTTCGCGGGCCTGGACGACACGGACGACGACATGCCGTTCAAGGGGGTGGAGATCGGCTGGAGACTGGCGCGCTCGGCGTGGGGCCAGGGATACGCCACCGAGGCGGCCCTGGCAGCCCTGGCCTTCGGCTTCGACACGCTCGGACTCCCGGAGATCCTGGCGGTGACGACCGCCACCAACGCCCGCTCCCAGGCCGTCATGCGCCGCATCGGGATGACCCGCAACCCGGCCGACGACTTCGACGACCCCTACGCACCCGAGGGCCCGCTGCGGCCGAGTGTGGTGTATCGGGTGGGACGTGGTGGGTGGGGGAGGGGCGGTAGGGGCGGGAGGGTGTGATGGACGGGGGTGATGAG
>NZ_LGCW01000063.1:0-14799 GCF_001279365.1 Streptomyces sp. NRRL F-5755
CCGGTGCAGGTCCGAACCGGCCACCCGCTGCGCGGTCCGGGTGATCCGGCCCAGCGGCGACAGGACGCGGCCGGCCATCGCGTACCCGAAGGCGAACGCGACCACGGTGAGGCCCAGCAGCGCCAGCAGGGAGCGGTTGAGCAGGGTGTTCAGGGCCTGCGCCCGCTGGTGCTGGAGGCAGCTCTGGATCGCCTGGGTGAAGATCTCACCCGAGCTCTCGTTGGGCAGGTTGCAGACGTTGCTGGTGGCCGCGAAGTTGCCGCGCAGGATCTTGACGGGCAGCTCGCTGCCTTCCTGGAGCGCATTGGCGGCCAGCATGTAGATGATCGTGAGCAGCACGATGCCGGCCATCAGGAACATGCCGCCGTACAGCAGCGTGAGCCGTATCCGGATGGTCGGGCGCAGCCAGGGGAAGGGCCGGACGTTGACCGGCTTGGGGTCCCAGGTGGGCTTGGGCGGGGTGGCGGGCGGGGTGGGCGTCTTGGACGAGGTGGGCATCGCCGATCAGATCCGGTACCCCGAGCCCGGCACCGTGACGATGACCGCCGGCTCGCCCAGCTTGCGGCGCAGGGTCATGACCGTGACCCGTACGACGTTCGTGAACGGATCGGTGTTCTCGTCCCAGGCCTTCTCCAGCAGCTGCTCGGCCGAGACGACCGTGCCCTCGCTGCGCATCAGCACCTCCAGCACCGCGAACTCCTTCGGCGCGAGCTGGACCTCCTTGCCGTCGCGGAAGACCTCGCGGCGGTTCGGGTCCAGCTTGATGCCGGCCCGCTCCAGTACGGGTGGCAGGGCGACCGTCGTACGGCGGCCCAGGGCCCGTACGCGGGCGGTCAGCTCGGTGAAGGCGAACGGCTTGGGGAGGTAGTCGTCCGCGCCGATCTCCAGGCCCTCGACGCGGTCGCTGACGTCGCCGGAGGCGGTGAGCATCAGCACCCGGGTGGGCAGGCCCAGCTCGACGATCCGGCGGCAGACGTCGTCGCCGTGCACCAGCGGAAGGTCCCGGTCCAGCACGACCACGTCGTAGTCGTTGATCTCGATGCGTTCCTGGGCGGCCGCGCCGTCGTACACCACGTCGACGGCCATGGCCTCCCGGCGCAGCCCGGTGGCCACCGCATCGGCGAGCAGCTGCTCGTCCTCGACGACGAGAACACGCACGTCGCTAGTCCTTCCTCACAGCCCTGGGCGTACCGGGGCACGGCAAAATCGGAGCCCCTCCATCCTGCCCCGAACAGCTGTAAACCGGCAGTAAGAGGGGTGGCCGGTGGCGTACGGGACCTTCGGCCCGGGACCCGGGGTCCCTGCGGCGCGCCCCCGGAACGATGTCCTCCGGCCCGTTCCGGAATTCCCGGGCCGCTTGAGGTTTCCATGAGGTTGCCGCTGGGGAGGACGTCTGCACACCCGCGATCACGCCCTGTACGGCGCCATCTCGCGCTCTGATCCATCGCAGGGACCACGCCGTGATCGTCCCACCCGTCGGCACACCCCCGTGCCACCGACCCACGACGAGGGGGCGCACCATGGACGCGTTCACCGCAGGCATTCTGCAGCGCATACGGAACACCGAAGCCGACCTGGACCGGGCCCGCGAGGCGGGCGACGACTTCCTCGTCGAGGTGGAGCAGGCCGAGCTGGAGGATCTGCAGCGCCTTGCCAGCGAGCACGGCGTACAGGTCACCGCAGCCACCGCCTGAGCACCTCCCGGCCCCGTTTGACGACGGCAGCGCCCCGGTCCCGCGAAGGGGCCGGGGCGCTGTCGTGTGCGGGGGCGCGGGCGCTCAGTCGTGCCAGGCGCCCAGCTCCTCCAGCAGCGGCTGGAGCGTCGCGAACACGTCCGGCGAGGCGGCCACGGCCAGGTCGTTCGAGACCGGCTCGCCGGGGCGGCCGCCGGTCAGCGCGCCGGCCTCGCGGGCGATCAGGTCGCCGGCCGCCATGTCCCACGCGTTCAGCCCGCGCTCGTAGTAGCCGTCGAGGCGGCCGCAGGCCACGTCGCACAGGTCGATGGCGGCCGAGCCGCCGCGCCGGATGTCGCGGACCTGCGGCAGCAGGGTGCGCAGCACCTCGGCCTGGGCGGCGCGGCGCTCGCCGATGTAGGCGAAGCCCGTACCGATCAGGGCCTGGGAGAGCGGCGGGGCGGGGCGGCAGTGGACCGGCTCGCCGTTGCGGTACGCGCCGCCGCCCAGCACCGCGTGGTACGTCTCGCCGCGCATCGGCGCCGCCACCACGCCGGCGACGGTCTCGCCGTCCTTCTCGGCGGCGATGGACACCGCCCAGGACGGCAGCCCGTACAGGTAGTTGACCGTGCCGTCGACCGGGTCGATGACCCAGCGCACCCCGCTGCTGCCCACGACGCTGGCGCCTTCCTCCCCCAGGAAGCCGTCGGCGGGGCGCCGCTCGGCGAGGAAGCCGGTGATCAGCTTCTCGCTGGCGAGGTCCATCTCGGTGACGACGTCGATGGGGCTGGTCTTCGTGGCGGCCACGCCCAGGTCGGCGGGGCGGCCGTCGCGCAGCAGCTCACCCGCGCGGCGGGCGGCCTCCAGGGCCAGGTCGAGAAGTTCGGCGTACAGCGGGTCGGTCACGGTGCTCCTTGGCTCTGCGGGCGGCCGCTCGGGACGGCCGTGCGGGGCGGCGCGGGGCCGCCGGTGGCGGGCTCGGTACGGGTGCCTATCCCTGGACCTCCGTCACCGGCCCCGTCCAGTCCGCGCCCGCGGCGGCCGGGCGGGGCATACGGGCCGGGCAGCAGCCGATCGGGCACAGGTCGTGGCTGGGGCCCAGCTCGCCGAGCGCGCAGCGCGCCGGGGCGCCGCCGCTCTCGGCGGCGGCGCGCTCCAGCACCAGCTCGCGGACGGCCGCGGCGAAGCGCGGGTCGGCGCCGACGGTGGCGGAACGGGCGACCGGCAGGCCCAGTTCGGCGGCCTTGGCGGTGGCTTCGGTGTCGAGGTCGTACTTGACCTCCATGTGGTCCGAGACGAAGCCGATGGGGGCCATGACCACGGCGGGGACGCCGGCGCGGTGCACCTCTTCGAGGTGGTCGCAGATGTCCGGTTCCAGCCAGGGGATGTGCGGGGCGCCGCTGCGGGACTGGTAGACCAGCCGCCACGGGTGGTCGACGCCGGTCTCCTCGCGGACCGCGTCGGCGATCACCCGGGCCACGTCCAGGTGCTGGGCGACGTACGCGCCGCCCTCGCCGTCCTCGGTGTGGTCCGCCGGGGTGCCGGAGGTGTCGGCGGCGGCGGTCGGGATGGAGTGGGTGGTGAAGGCGATGTGCGCGCGGTCGCGGACGTCCGTGGGGAGTTCGGCGAGCGAGGCGAGCACGCCGTCGACCATGGGGCGCACGAAGCCGGGGTGGTTGAAGTAGTGCCGCAGCTTGTCGACCTGGGGCACGGGCAGGCCGTCGGCCTGGAGGGTGGCCAGCGCGTCGGCCAGGTTCTCGCGGTACTGGCGGCAGCCGGAATACGAGGCGTAGGCGCTGGTGGCGAGGACGGCGATGCGGCGGCGGCCGTCGCGGACCATCTCGCGCAGCGTGTCGACCAGATAGGGCGCCCAGTTGCGGTTGCCCCAGTAGACGGGCAGGTCCAGGCCGTTCTCGGCGAAGTCCTTGCGCAGGGCGTCCAGCAGCTCGCGGTTCTGCGCGTTGATCGGGCTGACGCCGCCGAACAGGAAGTAGTGCCGGCCCACCTCCTTCAGGCGCTCGCGGGGGATGCCGCGGCCGCGGGTGACGTTCTCCAGGAAGGGGACGACGTCGTCCGGGCCTTCGGGGCCGCCGAAGGACAGCAGCAGCAGGGCGTCGTAGGGACCGGGGGTCCCGCCGGCGGTTGAAAGGGGCGGATCGCACTGTTCGGGCATGCCATCGATCCTGCCACCAGCCACTGACAGCCGGAAAACCGGAGGCGCCCACGCGGGCACCGCGCGTAAGCTGTGTCGGCCCCCGACATGCCTTACCGACCGCCGGACCACCGGCAGTCGGCCCTCACCGGCGGAGTCCTCATTGCCCAGCCCCTACCGCGCCCTCTTCGACACCCCCGGTACCAGGTCCTTCACGGCGGCCGGCTTCCTGGGCCGTATGACGCTCTCGATGGCGAGCATCGGCATCGTCACGATGGTCTCCCTGCTCACCGGCCGGTACGGCCTGGCGGGCGCGCTGGCGGCGACCGTCGCGCTGGCCTCGGCCGTGCTCAGCCCGCAGGTCTCCCGGCTGGTGGACCGGCACGGCCAGCGCCGGGTGCTGCGCCCGGTCACCCTGATCTCGGCGGCGGCCATGGCGGGGCTGCTGGTGAGCGCGCAGCAGGGCTGGCCGGACTGGACGCTGTTCGTCTTCACCGCGTGCTCGGGTTGCGTGCCGAGCGTCGGCGCGATGGTCCGGGCCCGCTGGGCGACGGTCCATCAGGACGCGCCGCGGCTGCTGCACACCGCGTACTCCTGGGAGTCGATCGTCGACGAGGTGTGCTTCATCATCGGGCCGATCCTCTCCATCGGCCTGTGCACCTCCTGGTTCCCCGAGGCGGGCCCGCTGCTGGCGACGGTCTTCCTGGTGGCCGGGGTCTTCTGGCTGACGGCGCAGCGCGCGACCGAGCCGCCGCCGCATCCGCGCGAACACCACGGCAAGGGCTCGGCGTTGCGCTCGCGCGGTCTGCAGGTACTGGTGCTCACGTTCACGGCGACCGGCGCGATCTTCGGGGCGATCGACGTGGTGACGCTGGCGTTCGCCGAGGAGCAGGGCCACCAGGGCGCCGCCAGCCTGGTGCTGGCGACCTACGCGCTCGGCTCGTGCACCGCCGGCGTCGTCTTCGGCATGCTGCACTTCAAGGGCCCGGCCGCCCGGCGGTGGCTGGTGGGCGTGTGTGCGATGGCCGTGAGTATGATCCCGCTCCAACTGGTCGGGAACCTGCCGCTCCTGGCCGTGGCGCTCTTCTTCGCGGGCCTGGCCATCGCGCCGACGATGGTGACCACCATGGCCCTCGTCGAGCAGCACGTACCGCGCGCGAACCTGACCGAGGGCATGACCTGGACCAGCACCGGGCTCGCGGTCGGTGTGGCGCTCGGCTCGTCGGCCGCCGGCTGGGTGGTGGACGCGGCCGGGGCCGGGCGCGGCTACCTGGTGCCGGCCGTGGCGGGGGCGCTCGCGGCGGCGGTGGCGTTCCTCGGATACCGCCGGCTGCGGCCGGCGCCGCAGCGTGAGGGGACGGGCGCAGATGGCCGAGGCACACAGGACGACCGGCAGGACGGACACGGGCGCGCGGACGGTACGGACGCGGACGGCACGGGGGAAGGCGCCCCGGCCCGCCTGGCGTAACTGGGCGGGCAACGTCACCGTACGGCCGGCGCGGAGCGTCGCACCGGCCTCCACCGAGGAACTGGCCGCCGCGATCCGCAAGGCGGCGGCCGACGGGCTGACGGTCAAGGCGGCCGGCACCGGCCACTCCTTCACCGCGGCCGCCGCCACCGACGGGCTCCTCATACGGCCCGAGCGCCTGACCGGCATACGGAAGGTGGACCCCGCCGCCGGCACCGTGACCGTGGCGGCGGGCACCACGCTCAAGCACCTCAATCAGGCGCTCGCCTCGCACGGCCTGTCGCTGGCCAACATGGGCGACATCATGGAGCAGACGGTCTCCGGCGCGGTCAGTACCGGCACGCACGGCACCGGCCGCGACTCGGCGTCCGTCGCCGCGCAGCTCACCGGGCTCGAACTGGTCACGGCGGACGGGTCGGTGCTCACCTGCTCCGCCGCCGAGAACCCGGAGGTCTTCGCGGCGGCCCGGGTGGGGCTGGGCGCGCTGGGGGTGATCAGCTCGGTCACCTTCGCGGTGGAGCCGCAGTTCTGGCTGGCGGCCTGCGAGGAGCCGATGTCCTTCGAGCAGGTGACGGCCGAGTTCGACCGGCTCGTCGCCGAGAACGAGCACTTCGAGTTCTACTGGTTCCCGCACACCGGCAACTGCAACACCAAGCGCAACAACCGCAGCCTGGGCCCCGTCGCCCCGCTCGGCCGGATCAGCGGCTGGATCGACGACGAGCTGCTCTCCAACGGGGTCTTCCGCGCCGCGTGCGCCGTCGGCCGGGCGGTGCCCGCCACCGTTCCGGGCATCGCCCGCCTCTCCAGCCGCGCGCTGTCCGCCCGTTCGTACACCGACATCCCGTACAAGGTCTTCACCAGCCCGCGCCGGGTGCGCTTCATGGAGATGGAGTACGCGCTGCCGCGGGAGGCCGCCGTGGCGGCGCTGCGCGAGCTGCGGACGCTGGTGGAGCGCTCGGACTTCCGGGTGAGCTTCCCGGTGGAGGTGCGCACCGCGCCGGCCGACGACATCCCGCTGTCCACCGCCTCCGCGCGGGACACCGCCTATCTCGCCGTGCACATGTACCGGGGGACGCCGTACCGGGCGTACTTCAGCGCGGCCGAGCGGATCATGACGGCGCACGGCGGCCGGCCGCACTGGGGGAAGCTGCACAGCCGCGACGCCGCTTACCTGGCCAGCGTCTACCCGCAATTCGCGGAGTTCGCCGCGCTGCGCGACCGGCTGGACCCTGGGCGCCTGTTCACCAACGCCTACCTGCGACGGGTGCTGGGTTCGTGACGCCGACGGCCGTTCCGCACGACCCCCCGGACGGCTGAATCGCTCAGCCGGCCTAACGTCCTGGACGGATGAACGCGGCCGGCCGCTCCACGGGCCCGGCAGCACGGCGGCCCGGACCGGCGTGCTGCCGGGTCCGGGCCGGTCGGCCGCCGCCCGCGCGGGGCGGCCGGCGGCGTTCTCGGGGCCAAAGGGATTCGGTCCCGTTGCCCCACGGAATTCCGTCCTCGTACCGAAGGGGATTGGGTCCTCGTGCGGGGCGGCATTTAGTCCCGCGCGGGCGCGGATTTCCGTACCGCGTTCACGAGGATTTCGGGTCCGGCACCTGCTGTCCGCCGGGCTGCTGCTTGTTCCGGTCGCTCGAATCGCCCTGGGAACCGTCCTTGGAGTCGTCACCGCCCTTGCCGGTGTCGCCGCCGGCGGACTTGGACGGCTGCGGGCTCGGCGGCGGGGTGGGCCTGCCGCTCTTGCCCGGGTCCGGGCTCGGCGAGGACGACTGCCCCGTACCGCCGGTGGTGCCGTCCTTGTCGCGGCCGGTGCCGGTGGAGCCGCTGGGGGCGGGCGACGGGGTGCCGCCGGTGCCGCCCGTCGTGCCGTCACCGTGCGAGGTGCCGGGCGACGGCGAGTCGGTGGCGGGCGGTGTCTTGTCCTCGGACTTGTGCCCGCCGCCGTTCGTCAGGACGTTGCCCACGGAGGTGCCCGGGCCGCCGGACGCGTCCTGACCGGTCAGCAGCTCTACGCAGGTGACGGCGCCCATGGACAGCACGAAGATGGCCAGCGCGGCCAGGGCGGGGCGCTTCCAGCCGCGCAGCCGGGTGCCGTACGTGGCGGTGCTGACCTCGTCGGGCCGCGGCACCGCGGTGGCCCCGGCCGGGCGGCCGCCGGGACGTACCTGCCCCAGCGCCACGGTCCGGTCGTCGAGCCGCGGCACCATCTGTGTCCGGTCGGTGGGCCGGCCTCCCGTTCCGGCCTGCCCGAGGAGCTGCGTGGCGTCCGCGTCCGGCCCGCCGGCCTGCGGCAGCAGCTGCGTACGGTCCGTGCCGTCGGCCGCGCGCGGGTCCTTGGCGGCGACGGAGGTGATCTCGTCCTCCGCCCCCGAGCGGTCGAAGGTGGGCAGCACCAGGCCGGCGCCGGTCCCCGGCCCGGGCTCCGGCGTTCTGCGCCTGACCGAGGAGCGCCGCGGTTTCGGCCGGGTGCCGACCGTCGCGACCTCCTTGATCTGCTCGCCGGTGCGCCGGAAGAGGTGCTGGAAGAGCGAGCCACCGGTGGTGGCCACGACACTCACCACACCCGCGCCGATGATGGTCCCGTACACGCCGAGCTGTCCGGCGAGAAACGCGGCGACGGCTGCCGCGAGGGCACTGCCGGCGACCTGAGCCACGCTCAGGTCGAGCCGTTTCTCCTTGTTCTTTGTGTCGGTATCGCTTTTGTTGTCCATCTCCAGCCTTTGATCGCCCCTTCGATCCATCCTGCACGGACAAGTGACCTATGTGCGAAGCCGGTAGTTCCGATTCTGTGGATTCTGTGAACCTCGCCACCCGTCACGCGGTGTAGAGAGATCGACAAGGCGACCAACTCCCTTGGCGCAGGTGAACTTCGGCGGCGCGGCGGTCCACCTCAGTGGCCCGAATGGAGTACTGTGGCGAGCCCTGGCCCCGGAATCCCGTCCGGCTGCCCGAATACGGGGGAAGGGGCCGGCAGGTGGCACTCACCCCCGGGTGCCGCCACCGGGCACGGGTGACTGGGAGCAGGAACAGGACATGGTCACTGAGCGTTGCGAACAGGTAACCGTGTCATAACGGCGTTTCTGGGCCAAGCCTCGACACGCCGGGTAACTCGGCAATGTTGTGGCAGGCTGCACCCGGGCAGGCCACACTCGACTAGCGGAAGCAGCGACGCACGTGACGTCGGCAGGCACCACCCGGGAGGTCCCCATGCCCGAACTGCGTGTCGTGGCCGTCTCCAACGACGGCACACGGCTGGTGCTCAAAGCTGCGGACAGCACCGAGTACACGCTTCCGATCGACGAACGGCTGCGCGCCGCGGTCCGCAACGACCGCGCGCGGCTCGGCCAGATCGAGATCGAGGTCGAGAGCCACCTGCGCCCACGGGACATCCAGGCCCGTATAAGGGCCGGTGCGTCCGCCGAGGAGGTCGCCCAGCTCGCCGGCATCCCGGTCGACCGGGTGCGCCGCTTCGAGGGCCCGGTGCTCGCCGAGCGCGCGTTCATGGCCGAGCGCGCCCGTAAGACGCCCGTACGCCGCCCCGGGGAGAACACCGGCCCGCAGCTCGGCGAGGCCGTCGCGGAGCGGCTGCTGCTGCGCGGCGCCGACAAGGACTCCGTGCAGTGGGACTCCTGGCGGCGCGACGACGGCACCTGGGAAGTGCTGCTGGTCTACCGGGTCGCGGCCGAGCCCCACTCGGCGAGCTGGACCTACGACCCGCCCCGGCGGCTCGTCCAGGCCGTCGACGACGAGGCGCGGGCGCTGATCGGCGAGACCGACGACACCCCGGAGCCCAGCTTCCCCTTCGTGCCGCGTATCGCGCGGCTGCCGCGCGACCGTCCGCTGGACCGCGCCCTGGACCGCCAGTCCCAGGACCGCGACCGCGATCGCGACCGTACGGGCGGCGAGGACGACGAGCAGGTGCGGGCGGCGGACGGTTCGGGCGAGCGCGACTCGCTCACCAGCCTCCTGGAGGCGGTGCCCAGCTTCCGGGGCGACATGGTCGTACCGGAGACCCCGAAGGTGCCGCAGCAGGAGGAGGCGGCCGAGGAGGAGGAGCTGGAGGAGCCGGCCGCTCCGGCGGCGAGCGCGGGCGCGGGCTCGGCCTACGCCGACGTGCTCATGCCACGGGCGGTGGCCGGCCACCGCGACCGTCTGACGGGCACCACCGACCGCCAGGCCGAGGCCGACGGCGTCCGGCCGGGGCGTCGGGCCGCCGTGCCGAGCTGGGACGAGATCGTCTTCGGGACGCGGCGCAAGAAACCGGAATGAGACCCTCCGGCCGGGCGGCGAAGCCCGGCCGGAAAGCTTTCCCCAGGCGTCAGCCCGGCTGGGCCCCGGTGGCCACCGGACGGGTCGGGTCCGCCGACCACTCGCTCCAGGAGCCCACGTACAGCGCCGCCGGCACCCCCGCGACGGCGAGAGCCAGCACCTCCTGCGCGGCGGAGACGCCCGAACCGCAGTAGACCCCGACCTCGGTGTCCGGGGTGGCCCCGAGGCCCGAGAAACGGCCGGCCAGCTCGGCGGGCGGCAGGAACCTGCCGTCGGCGGCGAGGTTCTCGGTCGTCGGCGCGGACAGCGCGCCGGGGATGTGTCCGGCGACGCGGTCGATGGGCTCCACCTCGCCGCGGTAGCGCTCACCGGCCCGCGCGTCCAGGAGGACGCCGCGCCGTGCCAGGGCCGCCGCCTCGTCCGCCGTCAGCAGCGGCAGCGCGCCGGGCGCCGCGGCGAAGTCGCCCAGCTCCGGGGACGGTACGTCGGTGCTCAGCTCGCCGCCGGACGCGGTCCAGGCGGCCAGGCCGCCGTCCAGGACGCGTACCGAGGGGTGCCCGGTGTAGCGCAGCATCCACCAGGCGCGGGCCGCCGACCACCCTTGGGCGCCGTCGTAGACGACGACCGGACGGTCCGCGCAGACCCCGGCGCGGCGCATGGTCTCGGCGAAGGCGTCGAGGTCCGGGAGCGGGTGGCGGCCGGCCGGGCCCGCGGGCGCGGCGAGTTCGGCGTCCATGTCCACGTAGACCGCGCCGGGTACGTGCCCGGCCTCGTACTCGGGGCGGCCGGGCGGGCCGCCGAGCCGGTAGCGGACGTCAAGGAGGACCGGCGGCGTCCCGGACGCCAGCTCCTCCGCCAGCTCGGCTGCGGTGATAAGGGGATTCATGGGGGTCATCCTCGCGCAAGGGCGGGCCCGCCCTGAAGGCGGTCTCCGGGCCCGGCGCCCCCGGAATCGCGCTTCCCCGAACGGCAACGTCACCGAAACGGATGTGAAACATCAAATCGGGCATGTTCCCACGGGAACGCGCCGAAGACGGCGCGGCCGGGGCACGCACCGGATGAGGGGTGCGAGCATCTGCACGGGACGGCGCACTCGCGCCCGGTCCCCGCACGGCCACCACCCCGATGGTCCGAGGAGAGAGTGACGATGACGACCGAGGCAACGACTCGGCGGACGCCCGGCGCGCCTTGCTGGGTGAGTCTCATGGTGCACGACCTGGCCGCGACCGAGCAGTTCTACGGCGCGCTGTTCGGCTGGGAGTTCAAACCGGGACCGCAGCACTTCGGTCCGTACGTCCGGGCGTATCTGCAGGGGCGGGAGGTGGCCGGGATCGGGGAACTGGCACCCGAACGTCAGCTTCGCGTCGCCTGGACCACGTATCTCGCGAGTGACGACGCGGACGCGGCGGCCGAGCAGATCCGCGGCTGCGGCGGCACGGTCGCGGTCGGGCCGCTGGACGCGGACGACGAGGCCGGGCGGATGGCGATCGCCTCCGACCCGCAGGGCGCGGTCTTCGGGCTGTGGCAGGGCAAGGAGATGGTGGGCGCGGCGCTGGTCGGGGTGCCCGGCACGCCGGTGTGGAACGAGCTGGTGACCCGCGGGACGGACGTCGCCGCCTTCTACCGGGCGGTGTTCGGCTACGAGACCCACCTGGAACCGGCGGCCGGTGCCGACTACCTGACGCTGCATCTGAAGGACCGGCCGGTGGCGGGCGTCCACGGTGTGGGCGACGCGCTGCCGCGCGAGCCGGGGCCGCACTGGGTGACGTACTTCGCCACCGCGGACACCGATGCCGCGGTACGGCGGGTGGTCGAGCTGGGCGGCCAGGAGGTCCGGGCGGCCCGGGACACCCCGTACGGGCGGGTGGCGATGGTGGCCGACCCGGAGGGGGCGGAGTTCGCCCTGCTCCAGCGGAAGGAGTGAGCGGCCGGGTACGGGGCGGCCTCGGCGCGCCCCGTACCCGCCGCGCTACTTGACCGTGTCCACCGGCAGTACGTCCGGGGAGAGCGCCGCCGCATGGGCCGAGGCGGCGGTCTGGCGGCGCCGGTGATGGCGGCGGCACAGCACCTCGTAGCCGACCTCGGCGGGGGCGCTGTGCACGTCGCCGATGACGACCTGCGCGCCCTCGACGACCATCTGGCCGTCGAGGGTGCGGGCATTGTGCGTGGCGCGCGCGCCGCACCAGCACAGGGCCTCGACCTGGAGCACCTCTATCCGGTCGGCGAGTTCCACCAGGCGCTGCGAGCCGGGGAAGAGCTTGCTGCGGAAGTCGGTGCTGATGCCGAAGGCGAAGACGTCCAGCTCCAGGTCGTCCACGACGCGCGCGAGCTGGTCGATCTGGTCCGGGGCGAGGAACTGCGCCTCGTCGGCGATGACGTAGTCGACCCGGCCGCCGGAGCTGAGCGTGCCGACGATATGGGCGTAGAAGTCGGTGTCGTCGGTGACCTCGACGGCCTCGGTGACCAGGCCGAGGCGGGAGGAGAGCTTGCCGCGGCCGGCCCGGTCGTCCCGCGCGTAGATCATCCCTTGCAGTCCGCGGGCCGAGCGGTTGTGCTCGATCTGCAGAGCGAGGGTGCTCTTTCCGCAGTCCATCGTTCCGGAGAAGAACACCAGCTCGGGCATGGGAGAACGCGGGCCTTTCGGGCTCGTATCGGGTGGGGCGGGCGGGCGCGCGGCGGCGCGCCCGCCGTGCGGCGGGGTCGGGGCGGGGCGCGGGGCCCGTGGGGTCAGGTGCGCACTTCGAGGAGCGGGACGAGTTGTTCGGCGGGGGTCATCGAGCCGTGCATGCCGACCATCGCGGACTCGCGCGGCTCGGTCTCGCTCGCCACGATCACCATGTCGGCGTGCGCGGCGGCGACGACGTCACCGATGCGGGCCCGGACCCGGTCGTCGACCCGGGGGCCGAACCACCCGGCGGCGATGGCCTCGTCACGGCCCGCCACCCACATGTGTTCCCCGACCACTTCGCGCCATACCGCGAGCACGTCACCGGCCGCGCCGGGGTGGGCGTACAGATGCCGCGCCCGTCCCTCGCCGCCCAGCAGGCGCACTCCGGCGCGCAGTTCCCAGTCCTCGTCGAAGTCGATACGGGACTCCGGGCCGAACGGGATGTCGATCATGCCGTGGTCGGCGGTGATGTACAGGGCGGAGCGCGGCGGCAGTTGCTCGGCGAGGCGCTGGGCGAGCCGGTCGACGTACATCAGCTGGCCGCGCCAGGCGTCGGAGTCCACGCCGTAGCGGTGCCCGGCGCCGTCCACCTCGGCGTAGTAGGTATAGACCAGCGAGCGGCCGGCGGCGGCGAGCTGCTCGGCCGCCAGGTCCATGCGCTCCTCGCCGGCCAGCCGGCCGTGGAACGTGCCGCCGCTGAGCGCGATCTCGGTGAGCGGGGTGCGCTCGAAGTTCGGCGAGGAGACCTGGCAGGTGTGGATGCCCGCGGCGTGCGCCTGCTGGAAGACGGTCGGGTACGGCTGCCAGGCGTGCGGATCGGTCCACGGGTACCAGCGCAGCTGGTTCATCAGCTCGCCGGTGTCCGGGTCGAGGCAGGTGTAGCCCACCAGGCCGTGGGCGCCCGGCGGCCGGCCGGTGCCGACCGAGGCCAGCGAGGCGGCGGTGGTGGCCGGGAAGCCCGCGGTGATCGGGCGGCCGGTGCGGTTGAACGAGCTGTCCAGAAGGGACGTCAGGAACGGCGCTTCGTCCGGGTGGTCGCGCAGCAGCTGCCAGCCGAGGCCGTCGACGAGGAAGACGCAGACGCGGTCGGCGGGGTCCAGATCCATGCCCGGCTGCCCGGTGCCGGGCAGGGTGAGGCCCTGGCCCGCGGTGACGGCGGGCAGCAGATCGGCGAGCGAGCCGGTGCCGTACGCGGGCACCGGCGCGCCGGCCAGGTCGAGGGGTTCGGGTTCCGGCCAGGCGGGGACGGCGTGTGCCATCAGCGGGTGGTGGCCGCGGTGGCCTCGGACAGGGCCTGGGCGAACGCGAGGGTCTGCCGGACGGTGTCCGGGCCGTCACCCGCCTCGCTGACCCGCAGCGACAGGTCGTCGGCGGTCGAGGAGCCGGTGTAGCCGTGGTCCGCCTCGCAGTTGGGGTCGCCGCAGGTGGCGGGCTCCAGGTCCAGGCGGGCGACGGCGCCCCAGCCGATGGTCAGCACGACCTCGCGGGGCAGCCGGCCCGGGGTGTACGACTCGGGGTTGGCGACCACCCGGCTGAGCACGACGGACGAGATCCGGCCCAGCTTGACCGACTCGGTGGAGGTGGTGGCGTACGGCGAGGGGGAGGTGTCGTCGGCGGACTGCTCGTCGGTGTGGCTGACGATGAAGCGGGTGCCCGTCAGGACCAGGACCGTGACGTGGCGGCGGACCTCGTTGGCGTCGAAGGTCGTCTCCTGGTGGACCAAGTACGACACCACCGGCTCGCCGCCGACCGCGGCCTGCACCGCCTCGGCCACCAGGGCCGGGTAATAGCCGCTGCGCTCGATCGCCGCGCGCAGCCCTTGGGTCGTCGTACCGGTCTTAGCCATGCGGCCATCTTACGGGGCGTACCGGCCGGGGCGGGTCCGAGCGCCGGTGTCCGGGACCCGGCCCGGTGTTCGGGAACCGGCCGCGGGTCCGGGCCGCGGTGGTCAGTAGGCGGGCATGCGGCGGGGGCCCAGGTCGGTGGTGGCCGGCGGGCGGGCCAGGCGGACCGTGGCGTCCAGGACGGCGAGGCCGTGCGGGGCGACGACGACCGGCTCCAGGTCGACGCCGACGACCTCGGGGTGGTCGTCGACCAGCCGGGAGACCCGCAGCAGCAGGTCCTCCAGCGCCGCGGTGTCCACCGGCTGGCTGCCGCGCCAGCCGAACAGCAGGGGCGCGGTGCGGATGGAGCGTATCTGCTCGGCGACGTCGCGGTCGGTGGCCGGGATGAGGCGGTGCGCGGTGTCGCCGAGGAGCTGCGAGGGGGCGCCGGCCAGGCCGAAGGAGAGGACGGCGCCGGCGGCCGGGTCGATGGCGGCGCGGATGACCGTGTCGACGCCGCGCGGCACCATCGACTGGACGACCGGGCGCAGCTCCGCCGGCTTGCCGAGGAAGTCGGTCAGCTCCGCGTAGGCGCGGCGCAGCTCGGCCTCGCCGGGCAGGTCGAGGCGGACGCCGCCGAGGTCGGGGCGGTGCCGCAGGTGGGGTGCGGTGGTCTTCAGGGCGACGGGGTAGCCCAGGCGGGCGGCGGCGCGCACGGCGGTGTCCGGGTCGGGGGCCGGGTG